>JAGQPX010000301.1 GCA_020426505.1 Planctomycetaceae bacterium
CAGAGGTACTGACGCATCTCAGGCTGCAGACCGACGACGGCACCGAACGATTGGGGACCGACGTCTCACTGGAGCAGATTCAGGAGTTATCGAACAAGGGGCTGAGTCCGACGTGGTACGTCGAGGAGGAATGGGCCGCGAAGAGATATGGTCCGAAGGATGACGTGATCAAGGACGATCCAAAGACAGAGGCTCAGGCGTCGCAGTCACGTGACGATCAGACACGGGCCAGTGGTGCCGATCGCGACTTGCTCGTGCAGAGGTTGGAAGATCAGATTCATGATCTCCAACAGGACAAGGAGCAGCTGTACCGCGAACTGACAATCAAGAATGAACAGATCCGAGAAGCGAACGAACGCACCCGCGAATCCAACGTGCTGATGAAGGAATTGCAGACGCTCCTCGGCAATGTTCAGCAGCGGGCTTTGCTACCACTGCCAAACGACGAAAAGTCACCGCGATGGAATGATGGCATCGTTGTTGATGAGTCGGACTCAGAACCGGCGAAGAAGTCGACACCCGAGACTGTGAACTCGAAACGATCGTCAATTAGCCGACCGAAGAAGTCCAAGGCGAAGGGCTCCCCATCGAAGGCGAAGCCGACTTCACCATCCAAGCCGAAGTGGAATGAGTTTCCCACGTTCAAACGGCTAATCTCCCGTAGTGACAAGTCATGATTGCGGAGACATCGCTGTCAGTGGCTGAAGTGCATCCGACGAACGTCACACGTTTCACCGGCTTCGAGCCGCTGAGCGCCAACTACCTCTACTGTCCCAACCAGTTCCTCGACGTCTGTCTGCCACATGTCTCACGCAGTGTGTTACGTCTTGTGGCCTACATGCTCGATCAGACGCTTGGCTGGCTCGATGCGGACGGCAACCCCCGCTCTCAGAACATCAGCGTTTCCTATCAAGAGCTGGTCGACCGAGCCGGGTTGGGCCGGGGCGGGATTCGACCGGCCATCGACAAGGCGATCGAGCGGAAGTTCATCCGCAGGGTGCGTGACGGTCGAGCAGCAGCAGCCGGAGCGAACGGCGAGCAGGGAGCATTTGCACTCTGCTGGGACGAGTCCGAAACCTATCGAGACACTCCGGACACGTTCCAAGGATTCTACACAGGCGAGGGTCATCGCACTCCAATCCCCAATGCGTACTTTCGTCAGATCATCCCGCGTGAGACATTGACCGTCACCAAGGTGGTGGGGATGGTGCTGCGGCACACGGTTGGCTATCAGAACCAGTTTGGTGGCCGCCGCTCGCAGGCTCCACTTTCGTACCGGTTCATTCAGGAGCTGGCCAACATTCCCGATCCGAAGACGGTCCGGGAAGCGCTCTCGTCGGCTGTGGCATCCCGATACATCGTCTGTGTCGAAGAGGGGATCTTCCATCCTGATCCGAATTCGAGGAGACCGGCTACCTACGCCGTGAATTGGCTTCGCGCAGCGAAAAAGTCGGAGAGCGGTTCAAAAAACCCAGCAGGGGAGGAGCAGTTCAAAAAACCCAGCAGCAGCGGTTCAGAAAACCCAGTAGCGAAGCGGTTCAAAAAACCCAGCAATGAAAAGAAAGAGACAAAAGACAGTCTGAAACAACAGCCGACTGCTGCTGCTGGATTCAAATTGTTGAGAGAGGCCGGCTTCGACGAACCGACGGCTCAGCAATTGAGTGCCATTGCGACAACAGAGCAAGTCAGACAACAGATTGAATGGCTACCACGCCGCACCGTCAGCCAGAACCGGTTAGGAATGCTCCGGAAGGCGATCGAAGAGAACTGGTCCGAGCCGGATCGCCCGCAGGACATCAAGGCAGTCTTGGAAGACCGCCGCGAGCGAGAGCGTCAGCAATCGCAGAAACAGGCCGTACAAGATGCAACGACCACGCAGCAGAAGCAACGCCGGATCGCTCGTTGGAAACAACTTGAGCAGGTGTGGCAAAAACTCTCACCCGCCAAACAAAAGCGTATCGAGGCCGTCGCCTATGCCCGGCAGAACAGTGATACGCTCCGTCGACTCTTCCAAA
>JAGQPX010000006.1 GCA_020426505.1 Planctomycetaceae bacterium
CTTCATGGGTTTTCCCCTCCTGGTACTGGGTCTGCGTTTCCAACAGACGGCCGTCCCCCGGTCCACGCCTTCACAACAGGCATGACGTTCTCCAAGGCGATGACTCCGACCATCTGACGAGAACATGATTCGAGCATTTGCTCTTCGTTTACGGGTCAAAGAGCAGTACTGACGCCTCCTCCGCCGCTCTTCCCTGGCGGGCCAAGGCACCAATCGGCGGAAGTATAGGCCGGTCCGATTGTTCGACACAATACGAGAATGTCCAGCATTTCAAATTCTCGATTCCTCGCGCTCCCGTTGGTCGCGGCTAAGCAGTTTACCCGCGACCAACGGGAGTGCTGTCAATCGGGACGATCTGGGGTGGACTCATCGCGGCGTTTTCCGGTCTAATCCCCGCCCGCACATGAGGGGGCTCATGCGACGGAGGATCCGTGGCGCAGTCTCCCGTTTTGACCCAACCAATGGAATCATCGCCATGGATGCGCAACAGTTTCTCGCCGAGTTGGATGAGTTGTTCGAACTCGATCCCGGCACGCTCACTCCTGCCAACGTGATTCAGGACATCCCCGGCTGGAGTTCGCTGACCTTCATGGGCCTTATCGCCCTCGTCGATGAGGAGTGCGGCGTCACCCTCGCACCCGACACAATCCTCAGCTGCGAGAACCTCGCCGACCTGCTGAACGAAGTCGGCATTTCTGAATCTACCGCACAGGCCGCCTGACGACGCTGAGGTATCAGTCAGCCATCAGCCAATCGCCGGAAGCCAACAGACATCAGCCAGTCCATGTTCAATTCGACCGCTCTTGCCGATCGGACGATCCTCGTCACCGGAGCCTCCTCCGGTCTCGGTCGGGCAACGTGCGTCGTGCTTAGCCAGTTGGGAGCACGAGTCATCGCTGTCGGTCGAGACGAAGGACGACTCATCGAGACGGCTGAGCAACTCGAAGGCAACGGCCATCTCGTCCGGCCGTTTGACCTGTCCAACGTCAACGACATCCCCCCGTGGATGAAGTCACTGGCGACCGATCATGGTCCACTCCTAGGCGTCGTTCACAGCGCGGGGCAGCATCTGGCTCGACCGTTGCAGATGCTCAAGCCGGACGCGGTGCAAGAGTTGATGCAGGTCAATGTGACAGCGGGGATGATGCTCGCCAAGGGGCTGCGTCAGCGTGGAGTGCATGAGTCGCCCGCGTCGATCGTGTTCCTGTCATCCGTGATGGGACAAGTCGGACAAGCGGGCGTCTCCGCCTACTGCGCGAGCAAGGGAGCCGTCGACGCGATGACTCGTTCACTCGCTCTCGAACTCGCCCCGCAAGGTATCCGCGTCAATGCGGTTGCCCCCGGACAGGTCGAGACCGAGATGCTCGATCAACAGAAACAAACACTCACTGCAGAACAGTTCGATCGCATCAAGGCGATGCACCCTCTCGGTCTCGGTCAACCGGAAGACGTCGCTCATGCAATCGCCTTCCTCCTCGCCGATACCAGCCGCTGGATCAACGGAACGACCCTCACAGTCGATGGCGGGTACACCATCCACTGACACTCCGTACGCAATCTTCCAGTCATCATCTCCCAACTCCTCATGCAACAGCGTCTCATCATCATCGGTGCCGGTGGATTCGGGCGTGAAGTCCACGACTGGGCGAGCGATGCCATTGCTGCCGGTGCTGAGTGGACCGTCGCGGGCTTCCTCGATGACAACCCGCACGCACTCGACGGCTTCGACCTGCCGGTCGGCATTATCGGACACGCATCAACTCATCAGCCGAATGACGACGAAGTCTTTGTTTGTGCCATTGGTGAACCTCAAATCAAGTTGCAGATTGCAAGATCGCTCCGGGATCGGGGAGCGACCTTTACAAACGTCATTCATCCGACCGCACGCATCGGCCAGCGAAACAGGCTCGGCGTCGGACTCGTCCTCTGCCCTTACTCAGTGATTACCACGAACGTCACCGTCGGCGACTTCGTCTCACTCAACCTGCACGGCACCATCGGACACGACGCGACCGTGGGAGACGGTTGCACACTCAATAATCACACCGACATCACCGGTTGGGTGCAGATGGGCGAAGGGGTCTTCATGGGCTCTCATGCGTCCGTTCTCCCTTATGCCAGGGTCGGAGACTACGCCCGCATTGGTGCGGGCAGCACGGTCCTTCGCTCGGCCAAACCCCACACAACCATCGTCGGCGTCCCCGGGAAGCGTCTCCCCTCATTCGACACTCCCACGAAACGCGCCGCATAGGACGTCCCTGGTGAGCCACACATTTGAAGAATGTGGCGAAACGAAAAAGCAACCACTCGGATATCGTTTCCATGACTGCAACTATTTCTGCCATCGAGTATCACGTCCCGGAACACATCCTCGCCAACGACGAGTTGGCTGACGTTTCCGAGATCTGGTCTCCCGAAAAGATCGAAGCCAAGACGGGTATCGTCGAGCGACATGTTGCCTCCAGTGGCGAATGCTCGTCCGACCTTGCTGTTGCTGCTGCGAACAAACTGTTCGCCAGCGGAGCCGTCCGTCCGGAGGAGATCGACTTCGTCCTGCTTTGCACGCAATCGCCGGACTACCTGTTGCCGACGACCGCCTGTCTCGTGCAGGAACGACTGGGGCTGAGCAATACCGTCGGCGCCCTCGACATCAATCTGGGATGCTCCGGATACGTTTACAGTCTCGGCATGGCGAAAGGTCTCGTCGAGACCGGTCAGGCGAACAACCTGCTCCTCATCACGGCAGACACCTACAGCAAATTCATCCGCGATGAAGACCTCAACGTCCGCACGCTCTTTGGCGACGGCGCTTCCGCCACGCTCATTCGCAACGACCCGTCTCTCGCTTCATTCGAGCCGGCCATCGGCCCTATGGTCTATGGCACCGATGGAGCCGGCGGCGAAAACCTGATCGTCAAGCAGTCCGGACTGCGCATCTTCCAACCGGATGATGATACTGAACTCACTGACGATCGGGGGCGGCTGTTCATGAACGGCCCACAGATCTTTACCTTCACGCTCAAGGCGGTTCCGAAACTCGTCAACGAACTGCTCGACAAGAGCGACCGTAAACTCGATGACGTCGACCTGTTCGTGTTCCATCAGGCCAACCAGTACATGCTCGATCATCTCCGTAAGAAGATCGGCATCCCGGAGGAGCGATTCGTCAGCGCGATGAGCCACTGCGGCAATACGGTCTCGTCGACGATTCCCATCGCCCTTAAACACGCACAACTCGACGGACGGCTGCGGCCGAATGACACGGTCATGCTCGTCGGCTTCGGCGTCGGGTACTCTTGGGGCGCCACCTTCATCCGCCCCGGCAATCTCGCCCAACCATTGCGAGCCGCCGCCTGATTTCGATCGTAATTCATCCCAAGCCGACGGCTCGGCCGTCGAACGATGATCGAGTGACGCCAATTCTTCATCGGCTGGGAAAAAGATGCTCGCTGCCACCCCTGAACCGAACGACGGCGGAGCCGTCGGCTTGGGAGACAACTCACATAACTTTGTTGTTCAGATGCTACTCCCGCCGGGTTGGCAACCGTGCGTCGACCTCTGCTCGCCAGTCCAGCAACTTCTGGTGAACTGCCTGCGCCTTCTCCGGCATCGTTGACGCGAGGTCGTGTTCCTCACCGAGATCATCCGCGAGGTTGTACAACTCCAGGTGTCCGTCCTCGAAGTATTCAAGCAGCTTCCAATCACCATCTCGAATCGCCGAGACGGGTGTTGTCGTTGGATAATAGTGCGGGTAGTGGAAGAAGAGCGTTTCTCGATCAAGCGATGAATTCGGGTCGCGCAGAAGTCCCGTGAGGTTGATACCGTCCACATGACGATTGTGATCCGCGTCTCCCTCCGTGCCTGCGACGGAGAGTAACGTCGGGTAGAGATCCGTCGTGCAGACCATCTCGCTGCTCTCGCTGCCTGCCCTGGTCACTCGCGGCCAGTAGACGATCCAAGGCACGCGAATGCCCCCTTCGTACAACGATCCCTTTCCGTTGCGGAGGGGATGATTGTTGGTCACGACTTGCCCTCGGTACTCACGCACGTGGCCGCCATTGTCGGAGGTGAAGACAATGATCGTGTTGTCTGCCAGTCCCAGCCGATCGAGCGTCCGCCGGATGCGGCCGACGTTTTCATCGAGTGAGTGCATCATGGCTGCATACGTCGCATTCTGGTGATGGTATTCGTCCTTGAGCCTCGCGTTGAACTGTTCGACATTGTCAGCTTTGGCTTCGATCGGCGTGTGCACCGTGTGGTACCACATGTTGAGATAGAACGGCCTGTCTTTCGCGCGATCGATCAGCCGGATCGCTTCATCGGTCAAACGGTCGGTGAGATACTCCCCCTCATGACCGAACGGGAGATCGGGAATGTACCGCCATTCGTTCTGGGAGCTGCCGAACAAGCCGTTGTACGGCCAGTGAAACGTCGTCGGTGCCCCCCAGTGCGTGCCGCCGATGTTGACGTCAAAGCCGTGTGCCTCGGGGGAGTAGGCCGCTTCGCCCAGATGCCACTTGCCGACGTGGAGCGTTGTGTATCCGACATCCTTCAGTGCCTCTGCGAGTGTATACTCCTCAAGCGGTAAGTGATCCTCGCTGACGGCCGGATTGAGCGGCCCCTTCGAGGGAGGCGGATCTTTGGCGTACTCGTGCCAGATGGTGAAGTTCAACCGGGCGGGCCACTTGCCCGACATTATTGATGCCCGAGTCGGCGAGCAGATGGCCGCAGCGGCGTACGCATCGGTGAACCGCATCCCCTGCTCTGCCAGCCGATCGATGTTAGGTGTCTCGTGCAGATCAGCCCCGTAACAACCGACGTCCGCCCAACCCAGATCATCGACCAATATCAACACGATGTTCGGACGCGTCTCGTCGGCCATCACGTCGACTGGTAAAACAAACGTCAGACACAAAAGAAATCCAATCGCTGACCTGAACATCACTTCGTTACCTTCATTAATCAATCATCGCTTGCGGCATAGCGTGACCAGTAGACTCACATTTGCCCTTTTCGCTTTCGCTTGCCACCCTCATACGGCGGGCACTCTTTCTCACCCACAATGAACGGCAGCAACTTCGCGATGTTCCGCGCATCGTCGATGCCCCGATGATGGGTGCCGTCCAACTGCAACCCGGCCCGCGCGAGTGCCTCCTTCATGCCCATCTGTCGTCGTTGATTCAGCCGTTTGCTGAACTCAGCCTTGAGGTTGATCGGCTCCAGCGTGAACGGCATCGCGATCCCGTGGAACCGACAGTCCTGCGCCAACTGATCATGATCGTACTTCCCCCACGACGAAAAGACAGGTCCAGCGTACGGCTCCGTCCATGCGGCCCATTGTTCGACGACCTCAGGAAACAGCGGCGCTGCCTCAACATCCGCCTGCGTGATGCTGGTCAACTCGGTGCAGAAGGCCGTGAGTCGCGGATGCCGCACGGGTCGCACGAACGACTGAAACTCACTCAGCGGCTCCAGCGTCTGACCGTCAACCATCACCACACCGACCTCAATGATCTCCATCTCCTCACGACGCAACGAACCATCATTTGAGCACGTCGCCTCGAAGTCGACGACGAGAAGGTGTTGGGGGCGATCCATCACGATTGAGTGCTCCTGAGTGTAGTCATCACGCTCCGCGTGATGTCGCGAATGTGTGAAGCGGTTGAGAGTGAAAGACGCGAACACATACCCCTGTCATCACGGCGGAGCGTGATGACTACTTTCACGCTGCCAGCAAATCGTGCGTAACGCGACTTGCTTCCGTAACGAGCAGTCGCATAAGTCGATGGTCACAGACCGGCTGTCGTCGTGGATGTGATGATGTCGGCTGCCTGGATTTGGTGATAGCGGTTGATTTCCGGGCTTTCGACTTTCACCGATGCACCATCCGGCCACGTGATTTCGATCTGATCGACTTGTGTTGCGTCTCCCATGCCGAAGTGTGCCATCGGTGCGTGCTGCGAAACGTACGAGTCGCCGGCGACGATGGCCGCGACGTGAGTCTGACTTGGGGTCGTCACTTTGACGTGCGCACCCAGTAATGGTCGTGAGGAGCCTTCCAGCCGGACGCCGATCCAATTCGCGTTGGTGTCGTTCTTGTTTTGCAGCACCGAGACGAATTGCCCCGTGGCCATTGGCTCACGGCTCACAACGACCAGGTCAACTCGTCCGTCGCCGTCGAGGTCGTCGCTGAGGACGTTTCTCGAATCGAGCTCTGACGAGACGCCCGCCAGGAAATCAATTCTCATGAATCCCTCACCATTCTGATTCATGAGCAACGCATTGTGTTCGAATCCGTTCCACGAGATTCCCTCAACACCGAACACCTGATTGGCATTCATCTGGAAGAATTCGCCCAATTCCGGATCGGGCGTTGACGAACCTGTGTAGATGTCATGACACCAGAACGATGTGCAGTAATCCTTGGCGGTTTTCTTGCTCTTGTGTCCGTTGGCCACGAAGAGATCCCGGTCGCCGTCGTTGTCAAAGTCGAACGACGTCGATCCCCATGACCAGCCGGTTCGTGCGACCTGATCATTAAACGGGGCCTGATTGAAGTCCTCTCCGTCGGCCAGATACAGCCGGTTTCCGTAGCCCATTTCAGGACGATTCGACTGATGCTCCTCGAACTCCTCCTGACCCAGGCCCATTGCGTGCAGCCGCTTGGCTGTGGTCGAGGACATGCCGGTCATGTAGAAGTCCAGCTTTGAGTCCGCGTTGTAGTCCGAAAAGCTGAGCGACATCCCGAAGGCGTGACGCTTGTCGATCATCTCGTCGGTGGTGTCGGTGAAGATCCCCGTGCCATCGTTGGTGTACACGTCGATGCCCGAGAAATCGCTGACAACGACCAAGTCAAGGTCTTGATCATCATCGAGATCTGCGAAGGAGGCAGAGTAAGTGCGACGGTTTCGCTTCCCGGCCAGTCCGCACGATTCTGTGACGTCCTCGAACTCGCCATTGCCGTTGTTGCGCAGCATGTAGGCCGGCCAGCCGTCGTTGGCATCGTAATAAGGAGTCGGCATTTGGCCGCCTCTGTAGGGGTTCTTGTACTGGCCAATCCACACGTCGAGATCACCGTCGGCGTCGATATCGCCCGCCGTGATGACCGTCGGCTCCCGAAGTTCTTTGGCCTGATGAATGACTTTGGGGACTGTCGAGAAGCGTCCTTCTTCATCGGCCGTCCACAGGAAGGCAGTTCCCACGGGGCTTGAACCCAGCATGTCCGGTCGCCCGTCGCCGGAAAAATCCCCCATCACGCAGGCGATGTTCGGCCCACCCGGTGGGAAGTCGAAGAGCTTCGCTTTCTCGAATTGGAAATTGCCCCGATTCAAGAACAGGACATTTTCCGCCGGCGAAAGCAACTCCGACAAACCGTCACCATCAAGGTCGTATGCGATCAACGGCAACCGGTCCTTCGAGCCGAGTTTGAGGACAGCAGCTTCCTCAAAGATGGTTGGAGTCTGACGACGAAGGATTTTGACGTCGGAGAGGGTGATGCTGCGTGCTTCTGGCTGATCGGACTCCGACGCCAGAGGTTCCCAGACGACATCAATCATTCCTCGGACGTTGTAGTTGGTTTCCTCTGAACTGTTCGTGAGGTCCAGGACGAATGAGACCGACGAACTTGGTGACTCTTCGTCCGGGTGGAACCGGCTGTGGTGGAACTCAGCCTGGATCATCTTGAGGCCAGCGTGCTGCCAATCGCTGAGCCAGCTTTTCCACTGCTCCTGATCGAAGGTCATTGTGCCGTTGTCGCAGGTGAACGCGTCGATCATGTGGTCATGCCGCGTCGGTTCGCCGGGCATGCTGAGCGTCAGGTCTGCGAACGTGAATTCCGTCAGCTCATGAATCTTGTCTTCGCTCGCCCTGATCCTGTCCCAGAGGTCGATGAAGGGTTCCTCGAACTTCTGAGCTGTGACTTCATCGGACCAGACGGTCTCATCCAGTTTCTTGCGCTCTTCGGCGAATTCGCCGATCGCTGCGACGTCAATCACTCGATCGCCTCCCGGGCGAGTCGTCTCCTTTGGGAGCGCCGAACCTGAGTCGATGAAGGTCTCGTTCACGGGCGCTGGGTCGACGGTCTGCTCCTCAACAGCAGTGTCTTCTGCCACGAGTGGTTCCTGACGCGGTTCGGCTTCCTTTTCGTCCTGTCGATTGCTGAAGACAAAAAAGGCAGCAACAGCAATCACGAGTATCGTGACTCCAATGCCGACGACATTTCCTTTCTGACGCTCCATGACTCTCACCTTTCAAATAATCACTAAGCCTCAGTCCTGCTCTGCCGACGGGTCTGGTCGAAACAACAGATTGGAACGAGGTGACGAATTGACCATCAGACCTCAGTGTTTACGCGATAAAACCTGAAGAAAAATCCCAAAGTCCTGAAGCACGATGCAGTATAACCTGAACCCGAACGATTCAAACATGACCGATCAGGTTTCCAAAAGCAATGATCGGACGAGAGCAGGGGATTCGGTTGATTGAACAGCCCCTTGCTGACGCTTTGGGCTCAAAGTGGGGGCGGCGAATTGAGGGATCGGGTACAGTGGTGACACCTTGCGACGGAGGGCACAGTTTTCTGCGTTCACTGATTTGATCCGACATCATGACGACTGATGAACAGCCGAGGGGTTCTCGATGGGGCGCTGCCTGCGTGTTTGTCGCGGGATTACTGTTCCTGTTCGTCAGTGAAGTGAGGCTGGCCAGCGATCTGACGATCTATTGGCCGATTGGGGGAAATGACGAGCCGATGCACCTGTCGATGGCCCGTTCGATCGCCACGCATGGCCAATGGCCTCGCTGGGATTCCGAAGACCTCATGCGGTACTACGGCGTCAGCTACGCATCGTCGTCATCGTTCAACTACTGGATCGAGGGGCTTCTCCTGAAGGTGACCGGTCAGCCTCGCTGGTCGCCCCGTTTGCTGTTCGTGATCTATCTGGTGATCGTGACGCTGTTTGCCCGGAGAAGCCCGATGGCCGGTTTGATTGGACTCGCGGCCGTCCTGCCTCAGGTGTTGTTCGTCTTCAGCTACGTCAACTCGGATGCCTGGACCGCGATCGTCGCGATGCTGCTGGGGTTGGCGACGTATCAGTTCCGCAGGACGCCGACGTCGGCGGCGAGTGTGATATGCGTTTTCAGCGCTGCGGCGCTCTGTCTGTCGTGTCGACCGCACATGTGGGCAATCGGATTCGTCACGTTTCTGTTCGCCATTGTTCCCAATCTGATGAGACTTGTGAAAGAGAACCGTGGCGGTCTCGTTTATTCGTTACTCCTGTCGCTGTTGATCGCCTCTTGGTGGCCCGTCACAAGTTACCTCGCCAACAACGGTGACATCCTCGGGCGTGAAAACGTTCACAACGAAGTGATCCGATTTGCAACGCTCGATTCGGCGCCGGTCGGCCAAGGTTTCGAGTCGATCAAGTTCGGCGAATTCGCCCGTAACGCAGGATGTTCTTTTTACGGATGGTGGGGCTGGGCCACGGTCAGTTTGCCGTCCGCTGCCTACTGGATGGGGTTAATCGTTGGACTCCCCTTGCTAGGGTTCGTACTGATTCGACCGAAGGGGTACCTGCCACTCTTCGCGATGCTGATCGCCGTCAACTTTGGACTGATGCTGTATGGTGCTACGCAGTACAACTCGATGTGGCAGGGGCGATACCTCTATCCGGCGTACTTTGTGATCGTCGGAATCGTCGTACAGTCGTTTGCGGACAGTGAGCGTCAGGCTGTCGGGCCCATTCGCAGGCGAGTTCTGATCAGCTGGTTGAGCGTCTTCCTGCTTGTCAATGGTTGGTCGATCCGGACGCTCGCGACCGATTCCCTTGCAGCTGAAACCAAGATGGCAAATCCGCCCAACAAGTTTCTGCAAAGCGTGATGCTGCTGAACAGTGGTCTGTCGGAACAGGCGGTCGAGGGTCTACGGCAAGGAGTCGCAGACAATCCTCGCGACTTTCGCGGTCGCAATCTGCTGGGATACCTTCTCACTCAACAGGGAGCATACGGAGAAGCACGGGGCATGTTCGAGACAGCCCTGAAGATTCAGCCGAATGACCCGTTGATTCGGATTCATCTTGGCGAACTCGAAATGCGGGAAGGGAACACTTCGGAAGCAATTGAGCAGTTCCATCGGGCTATTGTGCGGAACCCAAGAGGGACAGCGAAGCAGAACTACTTGACCCCCATCTACGGACGAACCGGCAGATGGGAAAGCGTCATGCAGGCATGCAGAGACGCCCTGCAATCGAATCCCGATAAAAAACAGGCACATGAGTTGTTGTACGTGCTCGAGCACTGGGCTGCACAGTTTCGATGATGGGAGTAACGGAGACAACATCTCAGTCGGCATTGGGAGAGATGACCAGTGAACATAATTGCCCCTTGTGTGCATGACCGCTTTCGGTACCTGTGTCTTTTTGTAACGGTGCTCACATCGACGTTGGGGGGACTCGACGTCGTTGCGGAAGAGGTTGCGCCGCTGGGGCATTGGCGGGTCACCGGGGAGATGCATGAGCGTCGCGAGTATGGCGGCGGCGTGGTGCTGCTTGATGGACGGGTTCTGGCGGTCTCTGGGCACCCGGTGGCAGGCGAGTCGATCGCGAGTGCCGAGTTGTACGACCCGGAAACCGAGAAATGGGAGCAGACAAGGTCGCTCATCCAGGCACGCAACTCAGGGAACATGGCGACGTTGCTGAAGGATGGTCGCGTACTTCTGGCCGGAGGGCATTCAAACGAGGAGGTCGTCACCGGTGCAGAGATTTATGATCCTGCGACGGGCCAGTGGAGTAATGCAGGGTCACTCAGTGTCGGTCGGGACCCGACGGCAACGCGGCTGGCAGACGGTCGTGTGCTCGTCTCCGGCGGCATCAACTGGTACATCCGATCTGGGAAAGTCTACGATGTCTGTGAACTGCTTGATCCGCAGGCCGGCCAATGGAGCGTGACGGGATCGCTGCGAACTCCCCGCAACACCCATCGGACTGCCCTGCTGGATGATGGTCGCGTCCTCGCTGTCGCTGGCTATCAGGACCCCGAAACACTTCTCGCCAGCGCGGAACTTTACGATCCGACGACCGGGCAATGGGAGTTGACCGGGGAGTTACCGGAGCCGCGTGCATGGTTCAGCATCGTCAAACTGCAGGATGGCTGCGTGCTTGTCGCGGGAGGCTACACCGGCACACCAAGAAAGCGGACGTATCTGTCCAGTGCGGTGATCTACGATCCGGACACGGAAAAGTGGTCCACAGTTGCCCCGATGGGGCATCAACGAGCTGGCTGCCCACTGATCGAGCTACCGGACGGACACGTGCTCGTGACGGGCGGCATTGGGCGCAGCGGCTTGGAGATGAAGAGTGCAGAACTGTACGACCCAAAGTCCGACACATGGCGAGACGTCGCTTCGATGGACACCGGTCGCCGTAACCATCGCACGGCCCTCTTGCCGGACGGTAGCGTTCTCGTCATCGGAGGCAGCTACGTGTTCGGCAGCAGCCAACTGACAAACTGCGAAATCTTCAGTCGTTGAGGTCCAAGTCATCCCACAATTCCAGGAGAGTCCAAAGAGATCGGGAGGGTGGGTGGCCGTTGCTGTGCTGTTCGTCGCAGGTTCCCTCGCTGACGCTGTTGGTTCGGAGGAGTGGGCGGTTGGACTGGATTGCTGGTAGCCTTGGCGCCCTTGGTCGTGAATTGTTCCACAAGGTTGGACGATTCTCAGAATTTGATGTAACACTTCGGCGACTTGCGCATTGATCTCTTCAGAATGACTGACAGCCTGCAGACCAATCGATCTCAGTCGGTGGATGAGCTGGTCAGGCTCGTTCGGACAAGCCGGGATGCATTCGGACAGCTGTTTGATTGCTTTTATCCGCCGATCTTCGCGTATTGCCTGCGACGGTTGCTCGTGCGCGCAGCTGCAGAGGATGTGACCTCGGAAGTCTTTCTCAAAGCTGCGACAGGGATTCACGCGTTTTCGGGGACATCTGGGGAAGAGTTTCGCCGATGGCTGTTTCGCATTGCCACCAACGAAATCAGCGCCGAGCTGCGGAACTCAATCCGCCGTCGCGAACTGCTCGAAGAAGCCGCTCGTATGGGAACCATCAAGGCCGACGTCTCAACATCTCTGTTGCACGAAGATGCGGTCATCGAATGGCAGTCTGCGTACGAGGCCCTGGGGGAGCTGTCCGACCGGGAACAGTCTCTCATCTCGCTCCGATTCTTCGCCGGGTTACGACACCACGAAATCGCCGAAGTGCTCGAATTGAAGGAAGGCACGGTCCGCGTCGCCCTCAGCCGGGCACTCGAAAAACTCCGCGGGCGCCTCCAGGGCTCGGTCACTGTCAGACGGACTTCGTCTGGCATGGAAGGTGGAGATCAGTGATATGAACAACGAATCACATAACTGGGAAGACCTGTTCGAGCAACTGCCGCTCGATACGTCTGCGCCTCCAGAACATCAAGCGGACCTCAGGGCGCAGGTCTTGCAGACATTCGAATCCAATGCCGCCCGGCCGTCCACGGCTCAGCGGCTCAAAGAGATTGGACACATTCTGATGAAATACAAAGTCCCCCACTGGACCGCAGCCGCAGTTCTGATTGTCGGGTTTGCCTGGATTACCTTCTCCGGCGGCACACCCGCGCTTGCCCTTGATGATGTGATCGACAACTTCACGAGGGCGAGAACCGCTCGCTTCGACATGACGGTCACGGTGACCGGTCAGCCGGAACAGACAATGAAGGCGTTCTATCTGGAGCCGTGCCACCTTCGCCAGGAGTTCTCGCTCGGCATCATCAACATCTCAGACTGGGCAGCTGGCAAGATGGTCAGCCTGAACACGAAGGGGAAACAAGCCACGGTCATGAACATCGTGAACCTGCCTGGGCACTTGGACAGCCAGGCACAAATGAACCAGTTCGAATGGACTCGTGAGCAGCTCCTCAAAGCGGTTGACGATCCGGACACCGAGATCGAACTGCTCGGCGAAAAAAAATTGGATGGCCGCAAGATGATGGGGTTCCGGTTCAATATTCCCTCGCAGCCGATGACGATTTGGGCCGATCCGGACTCGAAGTTTCCCGTTCAGATCGAGTCGACTATGGTCGGTCCTCCGCAGACGCACGTTGTGATGTCGAACTACGAATTCAACGTCGAGTTGGACGAATCGATGTTCAGCACTGAGATCCCGGAAGGTTTCAAAATCACGGAACTGGACGTGGACGCTTCCAAACCAAGCGAAACGGACTTCCTCGAAGCCTTGCGGATCGGTAGCGAAGGGAGTGATGGTCAGTTCCCGGCAGGCTTCGATGCAGTTGCCATCTCTGGCTATGTTGCAAAAGTGTTGGCACGCCAGGATTTCGAAGAAAAGAAGAAACCTTCCAACTCCCAAGTGCAGCAGGTCATCAAGATCAGTCGTGGGATGCAGTTTGCCGTCACTTTGCCACCCGAAGCAGACGCTCACTACGCTGGAGCAAAGTCGAAGTACGGCGCAAAGGATCAGCCCATCTTCTGGTATAAACCCGACATGTCTCAGACCTATCGGGTCATCTACGGGGATCTTTCTGTGAAAGAATCTTCCCAAGCCCCCGAAGTCCATGGAGCCAGGAGACTGTCTCGTTAGTCATTACTGAGTCGCGGCGGGTGGCCGTGTTGATGAGGAGTGGGCGTTACTTGTGGTACAGACGGTCGTTGGTTGCAGGTCGTGCATTCCGTGCTCGCACGGGTGGGACGCCAGTGGCATGCTGTGCCCGTCAGTGGCCGAGGTTGCTTACGAAGTGTGTCCGTGTATGGGACGCTTTCAAAGTCGTCATCACGGTCCGCCGTGATGACGGTTTCGCTCGCACGCGTCCCCACATGTCGAAAGCTGAAATTCCAGCTGTTCATCGCGGAGCGTGATGGCAACGGAGGGTGGGTGTCCTGATGGCCTACAGGCGCTCGAAGGTGAGGCCGGCATGTTGTTCGAGGTGGGGGATGAGCTTCTGACCGAAGGCAGTGGCGGGGGTGGGGAAGCCGCCCGATGTGTTGCCGATGTCTTCGACGAGACAGGTGGCCGCTTCGCCGAGCATCTTCGCAGTGGAGCCGTAACCGGGGTCACGGTCGCCGGTGACTTTGGTCTTGATCGTCTGTCCTTCTGCAGTGCGTCCGAAGAAGCGGAGGTCGAAGTAGCCCGCCTGCTGCTCCTCAGGCGACGGTCCTTCACCCGGTGCGGGCAGGACGAACGTCTGCAGCAGCTTGCGGGTCGGTTTGATTGCGAGCAGGCCCATGAAGCTGCCCATGCCGAGCGACATCATCAGGGCTTTCGAATAGCTCGGCATGAGGGTCGACTCGTCATAGAGAAAGTCCTCGCCGTAAGGATGACCGGCCAACGCGTGTGAGCGATGCACGATGCGGGTGTTGATGCTGGCCATGACGAACGGCGCGAGCCAGCGATTAAGGTCAGAGTCGAACTCCGGCTTGGCGACGTTTCGTTGACGAACTCCTGTGCGGTGATCGGGCGGGCAGAGGGCATAAGGGTTCTGCAGGATCTTACGGACCTCGGGGTCGGACGCTTCCCGCAGGACATTGAGCATGCTCGCGATGGTGCCGCCGCTGAAGCTCCCCTTCATCACCTTCACCCCCATGCGGATCTGCTGACAGTGCTTGCCGAACGACTCCATCGCCTGTGACTGCGTGAACAGCACGCCGAGGTCGGATGGGATCGAATCGAAGCCGCACGTATGCACGATGCGTGCGCCCGACTCGCGAGCGGTCGCTCCATGCGAGTCGATCATGCGGCGAATCCACTGCGTCTCGCCTGTCAGGTCGCAGTAATGCGTGCCGGACGAGGCACAGGCGGCGACGAGATCGCTGCCGTACAGTGCATACGGCCCGACCGTGCTGCACACGACCTTAGCTCGTTCGACCATCGCTTTCAGAGCAGTCTTGTCAGACGCATCGGCGACAATCGTGGGGAGTGCGGTCCCCTGCGATGCATTGACAGCGTCGAGCTTCGCCTGACTGCGAGCCGCGATGGCCCACTTGACGTCTCCATCAACGCCGTGTCGATCGACCAGGTAGCGACACAGAATCTGCCCGACGAAACTCGTCGCCCCGTAGACCACCAGATCAAACTCACGTTGACTCGTCATCATGCCTCATTTTGTAATCAGGAGGGCGGAGTTGGTTACGATACTGGACTGAGAAGTTGACAGCGTACACTCTTGATCAGCGACGAGGTATCCTCGCACACGGTTGTTCGAAACCGGTCCCATCTCTCATTTCTGGTGAAGGTGTCGTGAGTGAAAGCCATATTGTCGTCTGTCATGTCGCCGAGGGCTCGCAGGGACCTCTGAGAGAGAATGTCTTGAAGGTGTTGCCCCCGCAATTCTCTGTGCAAGGGCCAACGATCGGTTGGGACTTTGGACGGGGATGTGAGGCCAATTCGGAGAGTGATCCGCAGATGATCGGCGAGCGATGGACCGTAGCGGCACCTCATTCGTCGAGCTTTGAGATTGGTTGGGTGGGCGATCGCGGTGATGTGTTGGTCCTGACCGTGACAGTGGGGAACCGATCGCCACTTTTGCGGGCGCTGGAGGACGACGGCTGCACCTGGATGGGTTTGCTCGACGGAATTTCGTCGGTTGCCGGTGCTTCGCTCGGGCTGTGGTTGATCGACGTTGATGTGCAAACAGCGATTGCAGTTGCTCGCTCTGGTGAGGTTGTGGATCCCATCGTGCCTCACGTTCGCGGAACCTGGGGCCATTCAGGTTGGGCAGCAGCCGTGCTTGCTTCCGGTGGAGAAGCCGCCCCGTTCCTTCACGAGCATGCCGCGCTCCGGGTGTGACGCCTGACGATTCGACGAGTTCAATGAGATGCCAGCACGGGATCGAATTAACTCCCTGCATTGTTCGACGAGCAACGTGTGACGACGTGAAAACGCGCAGCTTTGTGGAATCAGCCGCGAGGGGCGGATACCATCGAGTCAACCGAATCATCGAGTTCTTGTCGCAGATTCCCAATAGTCGTGATCTCTATGAACCAAGTGGATGAGCAATCTGCTCCGGTCGAAAACTCATCCGCTTCCTGGTGGAACCGATTGTGGCAGCCGTGTGACATCGCGAGCGTGGCGTTCTTTCGCGTTTGCTTCGCCGGCACGGTGCTTGTGCATGTGGCCATGGTCCTCAACAACGACTGGGTTACGTACTACTTCGGGACCAGTCCGTATCACATGAAGTTTTACGGTTTCGAATGGGTCGAAGCTCTCGACGTCGATGGGATGGGGCACGTTCATCGGTTGATGGGGCTGGCGGCGATCGGCGTGGGAATCGGTCTGTTCTACCGGCTGAGCGCGGTGCTGTTGTTTGTCACCTTCACATACACGCTGCTGGCGGAGGCGGCACTCTTTCAAAACCATTACTACCTGACCAGCTTGATCTCGTTCGTACTGATTCTGATTCCCGCCCATCGTTCCTTCTCCGTGGATGCTTGGCTGTTTTCCCGAAAGGCGAGTTCGTTCATCCCGAACTGGTGTCGATGGCTGTTGATGTTCCTCGTCGGCGTGCCTTACTTCTATGGAGGCATCGCCAAGATCAACATGGACTGGCTGAATGCGATGCCCCTTCTTATCTGGATTCCGCAGAAGACTCATGTTGCTGTGATCGGAAGTGTTGTCGGCGAGCCTTGGTTTGCATGGTTCCTGAGCTACTCGGGATTGCTGCTTGATCTGTTGATCGTGCCGTTGCTGTTGTGGCGGAGGACGCGGTTGTTTGCGTACATCGCCATTGTGTTTTTCCACCTGTTGAATTCGCAGCTGTTCAAGATCGATGTTTTCCCGTGGATGATGATTTTGCTGACGACGATCTTTTTCGATGCTGACTGGCCGCGGAGATTACTACGTTGGCCGTCGCCCTCGCTCTCTGCTGATCTCGTCGCTGCGAGTCAGCGTCCAACAACCGGAAAACGAATCGTGCTGAGCATCGTCTGCGTCTTTGTTGTGTGGCAGGCCGTCTTTCCTCTGCGGCATTACGTGTATCCGGGGGACGCGAGTTGGACGGAGGAAGGACAGAACTTTTCGTGGCGGATGATGTTGCACCACAAGGATCTTTTTGTTCGCTTTTACGCAATTGATGGAGTCACCGGGCAGACGGTCGCGATTCCCGCTTCCCGCATGTTAACGCAGAGGCAGATGCTGGAGACCTCGAAGTCTCCCGAACAGATGGCTGCGGTGGCACGATTCTTTGCAGAGTCTGCTGAGCGACTCGGCATGAAGAATGTCCAGATTCGAGCAGTCGCTATTGCAGCATTGAACGGTCGGAAACCTCAGTTGTTGTTTGACCCGACGTTGGATCTGTTGACGGTCGATCGTTCGTGGAGGCATCAATCTTGGATTCGCGACTTGGAAGAACCATTACGCGATGAACCATGGACTGTTCCGTCAAGTGAATGGCCTCAGCTACTTGGGGTCGAGCTTCCACAAGTGACTGCCCAGCGACGACGTCCCGCACCCGGACCACGTCAGCCGCCGGTTCCCCAGCAACGGCATCCGCAATGAGTTGTGCCCCAAACACTGCCGGAATCTCGACATCCGATTGACTGGACTGTCGTCGTCTGTGACACGAACAAGAATCTGATGCAACTCGATCCAAAAAAGTATTCGGAGTATTGGGAGAACGGGTGGACGATTGTCGAGAAAGTCTTCACCACGAGTGAGGTCGAAGCGATCGCGGACTTGGCGACGCGATTGTGCAGGGACGACTCGGAAATTGCGACTTCGTCGCTGACGGCCGACCAGACGGAGTACGGAGCATTCCTGCCGCGCAAACTGGAGTTCCCGTTCAAGAGGCACCCAGACTTTCGCGTCTTCGTGCTGAGTTCGCAGTTACGGGCGCTCGTTGAGCAACTGATCGGCAAACCGGCACTGCTGGTGACGGATCAGGTCTTCATGAAGCCGCCGCGGTTCGGCTCAGCGAAGCCGTACCATCAGGACAACGCCTACTTCCTCTGCCATCCGGATGACGAAGTGCTCACTGCATGGATTGCCCTCGACGACGTCGACGAGCAGAACGGCTGTTTGCGGTACATCGATGGATCGCATCGGGGGCCGATTCTGGAGCACGTTCCGGTGCCGGGTGAGCCTCATAACCTTGCCCCGGCTCCCGAGCAGATCGATCTGTCACGTGAGTCGCTGGCGTGCGTGAGAAAAGGGGGCGTCGTGTTCCATCACAGCAAGACGCTGCACACCTCTCACCGCAATGAGTCAGCCAACTGGCGACGCGCGTACGCCTCACACTGGGCCAGTGCAGATGTCACCAGCGAAGTCGAGACCATCGACAGGGCCTACTACAATCAATGTCCGCAACTTGATTCAGGGGTGACCAGATGAAGAAACGGGCGACATCACACACTGGCGGACCAACAGCCTCGTCAGATGATCAGCAGGCGTCATCCGCGACGAGGCCTCGCAAACGGCGTCGAGGATTGTGGGCCACGATTCTCCTGGTGGCGCATTTGCTGGGCATCTACTCGTCATTCGATGCCCTGATGAGCACACGCACCTCACAGGGAGCGATCGCGTGGATTCTGTCACTTAACACACTTCCGGTTCTGTCCGTTCCCGCCTACTGGATTTTCGGTCGAGACAAGTTTGAAGGTTATTCGATCGCTCGCGCGGAGATCGATGAGTTGTCCCAAGAGCACCAGGACGCGCTCCGCAAGTTGGTGGAACCCTACGTTCGCGAAGTGACCGAAGCAGGAAGCGGTGGATTCGCCGGCCTGAAACTCGCAGAGATGCCTTTCCTCGGCAGCAACGCGGTCGAGTTGCTCATTGATGGCGAAGCAACCTTCGACAGCATCTTCGCCGGCATCGACGAGGCCGAGGATTACGTGCTGGTCCAGTTCTACATCGTGCATGACGATGAACTGGGACGTGCGCTCAAGGAGCGACTCCTCGCCAAGGCGGCCGAGGGAGTGCCTGTCTACTTTCTCTATGACGAAATCGGCACGCGCGGGTTGGAGGACTATTGGAAGGAACTGACCGATGCCGGTGTGAGCGTGACTCCCTTCAACACGACTCGAGGTCCGTCGAACCGGTTTCAGCTCAACTTTCGCAATCACCGCAAGATCGTGGTCGTCGATGGCAAGACCGGCTGGGTTGGCGGGCACAACGTGGGTGACGAATACATGGGCCGCGATCCCGAGTTTCCCAACTGGCGTGACACGCACATGAAGCTGACCGGCCCAGCAGTTCTCGAGTTGCAATTGTCATTTCTCGAAGACTGGCGATGGGCGACGGACGATCTCGTCGAGTTGTCATGGCAGCCTGTCCCCGCTGAGGAGGGAGACGCGACGGTACTGATCCTGCCGACAGGTCCCGCGGACCGCTTGGAGACGTGCAGTCTGATGTATCAACAGGCCATCCACTCGGCCAAGGAACGGATCTGGATTGCGAGCCCCTACTTCGTGCCGGACGACGGCGTCATCTCTGCCCTGCATCTCGCTGCGCTCAGAGGCGTCGATGTCAGGATCATCATCCCGGAGATCTCCGACAACTTCCTCGTCTACTACTCCGCCTATGCCTTCGTGGGGGAATTGCTCGAATCGGGGATTGAGATTTATCGCTATCAACCCGGCTTCATGCACCAGAAGGTCTTTCTGGTGGATGACATCCTCGGGGGTGTCGGCACGGCCAACTTCGACAATCGCTCCTTCCGGCTCAACTTCGAGGTCACCGCTCTCGTCAGCGACGAACAGTTCGTCGAGGACATGGAAGCGATGTTCGAGGCCGACATGGAGAAATCGGAAAGAATGGCGGTGGTGCAACTGGAAGCCAAACCAATCTGGTTCCGTGCCCTCTCCCGACTCTGCTATCTCGCCGCCCCCGTGCAGTGACGATTTACGTTCGCCTCGGAGCCACGCCCCTCACATCTTGCTGCTCACTTGACCTCCGGGCGGTCGTGCGGCACTCTGTCGGGGTGAGGGAGGTTTGACGAATCGCGTCCCCCTCGAATCCATTGGTGACGGAAATGTACGATCATCTGACGCTCATTGGAGGTCGCGCCCATCAGCAGCTGGCGTCAGACATTGCGCGGTATCTCAACATCCCCCTCGCTGCATTGGAGGTCGTCGACTTTCCTGACGGCGAAATCAGCGTCAAGCTGAACCAGAATGTACGAGGGCGTGACGTCTTCCTCATCCAACCGACCGGGCCGCCGGTCAATCAGAACTTGGTTGAACTCCTGATCCTGATTGACACCTGCAAACGGGCCAGTGCAGCTCGGATTACAGTCGTGCTCCCCTACTTCGGCTATGCCCGGCAGGATCGCAAGGACGCAGGACGAGTCCCCATCACGTCCAAGCTCGTGGCCAATCTCATCACAAAAGCGGGAGCCGATCGTGTGATGGCGATGGACCTGCACGCAGCTCAGATTCAGGGGTTCTTCGACATCCCGTTCGATCATCTGTTCGCAGCCCCGATTCTCGACGAGTACTTCACCTCGCTCAAAATTCCCGACGAAGACCTGGTGATCATCTCACCGGACGAAGGGAGCATCAAACGTGTCCTCCAGCACAAGGCCCACCTCGGTGGCTCACTTGCAATCGTCGACAAACGGCGGTCGAGTGCGTTGGACACCAAGCAGGCGAATCTCATCGGCGGGCCGATCGAAGGCAAGACGGCCCTGATCTTCGACGACATGATCAGCACAGCCGGCTCGATCGTCGGCTCGGTCAACGTCGCCAAGCAGCACGGAGCCGCCAAGGTCTACATCAGTGCCTCACACGGCGTGTTCTGCGGACCGGCAGCCGAGCGACTGAGCGAGGCCCCGATCGAAGAGATTGTGATCACTGATTCCCTGCCCGTCGCTCCCGAGATGCGGCTGGACAACATGCGCGTCATCAGCGTCGCCCCCCTGCTCGGCGAGGCAATCCGCCGCATTCATCGGAACGAGTCGGTCAGCTATCTGTTCGACTGACATTTCGAACCGTGAGAGTCCATGCATACGCAAAACAAAGGTTCTGATCGATTGCTTGATCGCTGAGTCGAACAGCTTCAAGTCGTCAGCGGCGTTGTCCCGGCCAGATCGAGCAGCAGGCGTTCCATCTGCAAGCGATCCGGGTCGCGACTGGCCCCTTTGAGGTCCGCGTCGGCTCGGAGCAGTCGTGCAAGGATTTGCTCAGCACGCGGTCGGCCGATGCGACGGAGGTAACGATCGGTCGCGTCGATGTCACGAGGGAAGACACCGCTTTCCTTGAGTGCGACATTCAGCGGCACGCCGGTCCGTGAGCGTTCAGTCGCCTGTGCGAGTTTTCGGAACACGAAGTTGATCCCGCCGAGGAGCTTCGGCGCGGCTTCTCCTGCATTCAGCAACTGGTCGAGACATTGCAGCGCGACGGCGACGTTGCCGTCACGCACCGCGTTCGTCATTGCCCACGTCGTCTCCGCCTTCCAACCGCCGACAAGCCCCTGCACGTCCTCAGCGGTGATCTGCTCTCGGTCTCCCGCGTAGGCCGCGAGTTTGGCCAGCTCCTGATCGAGCAAGGCAAGACCCGTGCCGACGAGTTCAACCATCAATCCCGCTGCGTCTCGTTGAAGTTGTTTGCCATGTTGATCACGCGCTTGATCGGTGAGCCACTTCGTCAGCCGACCGCCGGCGAGTTCCGAGCAGTCAATCTCAAGACCTGAGGCAGTGACCTTTTTCGCCAGTCGCGTGTTCTTCCGCCATGACTTGCAGTTCAGAATCAACGTCGACGAGCGTGCCGGCTGATCCGCATACGATTCGAGTCCGTCACGATGGTTGGAGATGAAGTCATCCGCATCGTCCACGATGACGATTCGCTGGTCAGCGAACATGGAGACCGTCAACAGCTCGTCACGGACCGATCGCAACTCGGTCTCCTTGCCGGCGAAGCGAGTGACAGACAGGTCGTCCTCTTCATCGCCTCCCAGCACCTGTGCGACGATGGCCTTGAGGACCGACTGTTTCAGCTGCCACTCCCCCCCCTGCACCACCACAATCGGCGGCACAACGTGCTTATCGGGGTTCTTGAGATAGTCAGTGGCGTGCATGATTGGCTATTGGTTTATGGCGAATGGCTGACGGCTATTGACGTCCTAACTCGCTCCATTCTCTATGCTCTATTCTCCATTTCGCAGTGAATGGCGAACGATCGCGACGGTTGCGATCATGACAGAGGGTCGAATGTCCGAAGCTGGGAGTCAAGGGAATGCAGCGGGTGATTGTGCTGGGGGCGAGTAATGTCACGCTGGGGTTCCCGTTGATTGTCGAGGGACTGCGGCAGGCGTTTGATGATCCCGTCCAACTGTTTGCTGCCCACGGACATGGTCGCTCGTACGGTCTCCGCAGCCGCGTGCTCGTCCGGCGGTTGCCGGCGATTCGAGAATGCGGCCTGTGGGACGCCATTGCTCAACAGCCGCCAACGCAAGGTCGACCGTTGGCACTGCTCACCGATGTCGGCAATGATCTGCTCTTCGGTGTGAATCCTGACGTGTTGCTCAGCTGGGTCGAGCAGTGTCTCGTTCGCCTGCGTGAGATGAACGCCTCAACCACCATCGTCACGCTTCCCCTCGAACGAATCCTGAGGTTGAGTGCAGCCCGTTACCACGCGACGCGAATGGTGTTCTTTCCCGGACCGGGTCGGGACTGGCCGACGATGCGGCAAATGACGATCGATGTCGACGCCGGCCTGCGAGAATTGGCGGAACGATTTCAATCCCAGCTGGTCTCGCCGCGCGGAGAATGGTACGGCTTCGATCCGATTCACGTCCTCCGTCGCCTCCGTCCGGTCGCATGGAGCGAGTACCTCTCCGCATGGCCGGAGGTCGAGAAGGTGAACGTCACAGCACGATCAACGCGGCAAAGTCTCCCCTGGTGGCGACTCGCTCCCGCAGAACGCGACCTCTGGGGAAGCACGAGGTTCTCACGGCAACCAGCGTGGACGCATGAGAGTGGATCGTCAGTCTGGTTATTCTGACAAAATGTCGAAATCAGAATGACGAGAGAAGCACGAATGACGAAGTCCGAATTGCGACATGACTTCGAGTCTGAACTTTGGATATTCGGTCATTCGGATTTCCTTCGTCATTCTGGCTTCGGAGTTCGTCATTCCAAACTCCCGCCGTTGCGGGAAACCGTCCGATCGACCAAACTGGCGGATGCGGCCAATTCGTGATCGCAGCTCTCACAGGGGACATTCGTCACACATGCCAGCGGAGACGGAAAATCGACGCATGGGTCCGTTCGAGCTCGAACGGAAACTGGGCGTGGGCGGAATGGGGATCGTCTATCTGGCGAAGTACCTCAAGACGGGCCAGCGCGTCGCCGTCAAAGTGCTTTCTCCCGACCTCATGGCTGACCACAAGGTCGCCAAACGTTTCGAACGGGAGATGGCGATTCTCAAGAAGCTCAAGCATCCGCACATTGTCCAATATTACGGCGGCAGCACGAGCAACAATCAGCGGTTCTACGCGATGGAACTCGTCAAAGGTGGGTCGCTGGAAACCCTCATCAAGAAAAAGGGACCGGTCGACTGGGAAAAGGCAGTCGAGTACGGCATTCAGATTGCCCAAGCACTCGAACATGCCCACGCAGCCGGGGTCATTCACCGTGACCTCAAACCGGCCAACCTGTTACTCACGAGTAAGGGAGTGATGAAGCTCAGCGACTTCGGCATCGCCCGTGACACGCAAAGCACGGCTCTCACCGCAGCGGGTAAGACGGTCGGAACGATGTCGTACATGGCCCCCGAACAGATTACCGGCAAACATCCGATCTCCGCCAAGACCGACCTCTACGCACTGGGCTGCGTCCTGTTCGAGATGCTCTCCGGTCGCACGCCGTTTCTGTCTGAGACAGCCCCGGAGATGTTGTTCAAACATCTCGACGAGGAGCCGCCCTCGATTCGTGATCACAACATCAACGTCCCCATCTGGATGGATAAGTTGATTCACGAGTTGATGGAGAAGGACCCCAACGATCGACCATTTGACGCACTGGCGGTGCAGGTCAAGCTCGAAGAGATCAAGCAAATGGTCGACGAGCAGATGAGCATCGCCAAGCAGACCGCTCTTGGCGGCGGCTCGGCCACGATGAAAGAGGGCGATGCCGAACTGACGAAGATTCTGGGCGGCAGCTCAAAGAAAAAGAAACGCAAACGAAAGGGCGAGCGAAAGGTCCCGTTCTACGAGAAGGTTTGGTTTCTTGGCCTGTGCCTCGCTGCAGTCGTGGGGCTGCTCGTGTGGGGCTTCTGGCCGATGAGCGAGCAGGAACGCTTCGCGGAGTTGCAGCAGCCGATGGCGAGTCTTGACGCGTCAGATTGGTACGGGGCAGAGCCCTATGTGAAGGACTACCTCGAAGACTTTCCCGACGGTGAGCATGTCGAACAAGTACAGCAGTGGAAAGACCGAATCGACATGGAACGGGCCGAGACGCAGGCTGAACGTCGTGAATCGATGGGTCGCGATCCTGAGTCGCAGCCCGAGCGGCTCTACATGGAGGCCCGTATGTTCGAGAAGTTCGGCGATCGGCTGACCGCGCGGGCGAAGTACGACGGCATGGCTGCGTTGTTCGCTGAAGACGAGTCATCACGTCCGTACGTGAATCTGGCCCGCCGTAACTCCAACCGGATCAGCGAAACGATCGGCGGTGAAGGTGACCCTGCATCCTTCATCAAAGAACAGATCGCAGAGGCGGACGAACTGTATTTCCAGGGCGAGGTCGCACAAGCTCGCAGCCGCTGGCAGAGTATCGCTTCGCTTTACTCCAACGTCACCGAGTTTGAGCCGCTCGTCAAGCGTGTCCGGGCACGCATCCTTGATGCCGACGGAACACTCAAGGCTGAGTACGTCGAGGAGGATGGCCCCGGTGCGGAAGTCATCGATGAGACGACGGACCGAGAAAGTGAGTAACACGGGAGAACGAAACACTGGAGTTCGTGTCGACCTTGAGAATCTGACAAACGGGCTTTCCTCGCTCCGTCATTTGTGATTAAATCGAATCAGAATGATCAACGACAATTCCCTCGGATGGTCGGAGCACGTCATGATGTTTGACGAGTGAACGGACTCAGTTGGTGCTTCCGACGTCCTTTGAATCAGGAACAGGCAGCAATGCTGCATTTCACTTGCGACATGTGTGGTCAATCGTTGCACGGAGAACGCTACGAGGTGCGTGTCGATGTGCGCCCCGCGTTCGACCCGGATCATCTCGATGAAGCCGATCTCGACATGGACCATCTGGAGGAGATCGCTGCGACCATCGAGCAGATGGAGTCCACCGGTGACTTCGAGCTTCCCGACTGTGGCGTGAAGACCTACCGCTACGATCTTTGCCTGCATTGCCGAGAGCGATACGCTCAGGACCCACTTGGGCAGGACGCACTGCGGCGAGTCTCTTTCAGTTCAAACTGATCACCCATGCTGATGGAGCAAGTCCGATGCGGTTGCGACGCTGGCCAACCGCATCATGGTTGATCGCCGCCGTCGTGTTCGGTCTCCTCGCGTTTCGGCTGCTCAACTCCGAGACGAAGTCTCTCGAAGGCGTCTTCGCGGAGTCATTCGTAGGTGTGGAGCGCGTCATTGATGGCGACACGATTCTCGTGGAGTCGGGACAGCGGGTCCGGCTGATCGGCGTCGACACGCCGGAGACCAAGCACCCCGACCGACCGGTGGAGCAGCTTGGCAAAGAAGCGTTTCACTTCACGCAGTCGCTCGTCGGTGACGGCCCGGTTCGGCTGGAGTTCGATCGGGAACGCCGCGACCCCTACCGCCGACTGTTGGCGTACGTGTATCTCCCCGATGAACGCTTGCTCAACGAGCAATTGATCCTTGCGGGCTACAGCGAGGCCGAGACGAACTTTCCGTTTCGATCCGATATGAAGCGACGTTTTCAGCAGGCGGAAACCGTCGCACGTGAGGCGAAGAGAGGTCTCTGGAGTATTGATGAACACGTCGAGGCGTCTGCCCCTGCTGTCACGTCCCAGTCGTCATCAACTCAACCGGTCGCAGTGGAGGCGAACTGACCAACGAATTGATGCGGAGCACCGCCAGCGTTCGATCGTCCTTCGAGGTATCGACACTGAGGTGATCCTGCAGCGCGTTCCAGACACAGTCCGCGAGGGACAGTGCGTCGTTCCACTGGTGCTGAATCAAAAGCTCAGCAATGCCGTCTGAGCCAAACATGTTTTGTTGACTGTCGACAGCTTCGGTGACGCCGTCGGTCGACAATGCCAGAAGGTCTCCCTCGGCAAGAGGGACGATTGTCGAAACGTACGTCGCATCATCGAGCACCCCCATGACGAGGCCATGTGCACCAAGAAGTTGCGACTCTCCCTGATGAATGAGCAGCATGGGCGGATGACCCGCGCTTGCGTACTCGATGTGCATCTGTTGCCGGTCGATGATCGCGCAGAACATAGTCATGAACTGATGTGAGTTGACGAGACCATGAAGCACCGAATTCAACCGTCTGAGCACATCGTGCGGCCCCAGCGAAGTCTTGAGGGCGTGATCGACGAATGGTGGGTCGAGTATCGCACGAATGGCACCCCGGACACAGGCCATCACCAGAGCAGCGGGAATGCTGTGACCGGCTGCATCACCGATGGCCACGAACAGGCGGTCGTCGTCCAGCGGAATCACCTCAAACAGATCGCCGCCGACCTCCTCACTCGTCTGCGAATGACCTGCCAATTCGAACCATTCTTCCCTTCTCCCGTGGTGAAACTTCGCCGATGGTTGCGTGCGAGCTGCAACCTGCAACTCGACCCTCAGTCGCTGGCTCCGCTCACTCTCATTCAGCAGAACAAACCGCTCGATCAACTCTGCCAGTCGAGACGCCGTCGATTCAATCACGTGCCGATCGCGCAGAGTCAGTCTCCGGTCTCGGCGGTCATACAGCCATAAGGTGCCAAGGTTTTCACCCGATGCAGCGATGGGATGACAGACACCGGTCGTCGCCACATCGGGGAGCCACGACCACACATCCTCCGGCGAGTCGGGACGATTGAAGATGATCGTTTCTCCCCGAAGGCACCGATTGTCGATCGGAGCCTTCGCCAAAGATCGATCGACGTGTGGAACGGTGAGCCATTCGGGAACTCGCTGTGCGTAGAGGTTGAGTTGATCCGTGCCACGCTTGAGCAGAAACAGAGCCGCCGCGGGAAATCCGGATTGCCGGGTTACCATCCGCAGCAGCCGGTCCACATACAGCATCGACTGATCTTCACGCGGCCCCTGATCGATGGTGACCGTCACGCCGCCCCTGGGCTTGGAGGGGGACTCGTTCACGGGGCGGACTCGCAGCAGTTCACGCGCTGCTCGCTCGGACAATGCACGTTCAACGAGTCGTGCCGTTAACTCGGCGAATTCACAAGCCTGCAGGTAACTTTCATCTCGCGGTCGAGGTTGACCAAGGCAGAGTGCTCCGACCGTTTGCGTGCCGTTTGTCAGTTCTGCCCGCCATTGTGTTTCGCCGTGAATCGCCGCCGAGGTTCCTTCCCCGTTTGCAACAAACGACAACGGCCAACGTGTCGCACGAGAGAATTGTTGGCAGATGGCGTCGATCCAATCGCGAAGTGATCGATCGGTGTCCATGTGACGCTGTGGGCCTGTCGGAGGAAAATCGACTTCACAAAGCGTGATCTTTGTTCTTGCGATGCGAAGGCGCAGAGTCGCCAAGACACACAATGGAACCGAGAAGCCACTCTTGCAAAACTTTGCGAGTCTCTGCGTGTTCGTGCCATTGCGTCAGACAGAATGTTCTGTTTCTGCAATCGACACGCCGCCACAAGCGATGATGCCGGAATTTCGACTGATCCGTGATTCTGTGACAATCGTATTCAGCCCGATCGAGATTGCCGATTAGCGAACATCTGACGAGGATCGGTCAGCGGACGCAGCGTGAGTCTGCCGGTAAAAAGGCTCTCACCGGTCAGTGGGGCTTGACGTCGACTTCGAGGATTTCGAAGCGACCGGCTCCGATGGGAGCACCTCCGTTGTGGAAGCTCAGCCCACGGTATCGGTAGTCGCGCAAGGGGCGATGGGTGTGGCCGAAGCAGACCTGCTGCACACCCTTCTCCGGGCCGTGACCAATGTGCCGGAGGTAGCTCACGATGCGTCGGGCGACCAGCCGTCGAGGATAAACGGCCCGAGGCACCAACAGATGCATGCGGCTCTTCACGACAAGATCGTACGCATGGTTGTGGTAGCGACCCTTTTGGCGATGGCCGAGCGAACGCTCACGCCGTCTGCGGAGTTTATCCGACGTCATCTTGCGATCTGCGACGTCTCCATGCAGAAAGACCGTATTCCCCTCCCGAATGTAGAAGCGGTGCCACTCGAAATTCGGTACGTCGCGGGCCAGATCCGGGAGCCGCTCGATCAGCGAGGCATGATAGTCGTGGTTGCCGAGCAGGAATTCGATCCGGCTGTTCGTCGCTGATTCACACAACTCGTGGAGCCAATCGATCGCGGCATCGACGGTCGCCTCGGTCGAGGGGAGCGTCGACCAGCGAAAGTCGAAAATATCCCCACCCAGAACGCAGAGATCCGCATCGTCCGCAGCTCGGCGAATCGCGGAGAGATGCATGTCTCCCTGAGATCGGCTGGCAAACAAGTGCAGGTCTGAGATAAAGCAGGCACGCTGCATGGGGCGATCCTGTGGGCGATTTTCGGCAGTGAGCCACGAAATCTAGCAATTCTCGGGTGAAATTGCCCTTCCGGACCGATCTCACCCGCTCGAATTCGGTTGCTGACAATCAGGCGTCTCGCTATCCTGCAGCATTCGTGCCGATACACAAGTCAGCAATTTGTTCATCGTCCGCATCCGGTTCTCCATCTGAGACGGATCTGCGGAAATCCTGGAGTTGAGATCGTGGCGATTGATAAGAGTTTGAAAAGGTCCGGGCGGCTTCTCCGTGCCCGCAATGTTCTCACCCGTGAGGAACGCATTGAGCAGATGAAGTTCAATGACCGCTGGGACGACGAGCGCAGCCCGTTTGGCCTGCCGAAAACTCGCGTCATCCGGTCTGTCATCGGTAAGAAGAAAAAGAAAAAGTCGGCTGAAGACGATGAAGCCGGCAGCACTCCGGCGAAGAAGTAGGACTGCTCGTGATGCACGAATGGAATTGACAGGTGGCTGGGACTTGTCAGTTTCCGAGCTGCTGAATGGGAAGGATTTGTCATCCGCATGCCATAAGGGCATTTCATGTGGTGGGTCGCGGAGTCACTGGTAGGTGGACCTGTGCGCAGCCGCGCACGGTGGCATAGCCGCCGGTTTCTCCGCCACGTCCAAGACTGCCATCACGCTCAGTCCACTGCTCTGAAGCGATTGCTCGCATTAAGCGCCGGCAGTCGTTTTCACCGGGACCACGGTCTCTCGCGAAACACGACGCTTTCTGAGTTTCGACGGAGGGTCCCCGTCACTTCCTACGACGATGTCGCTCCCTACATCGAGGCACTTAAACAGGGAGATGGCTCGGCTCTGTGCGGTGATCGCAATCCGCTGCGAATGTTTGCGTTGAGCAGCGGCACAACGGGCGACGCCAAATTCATTCCCGTCACGCGGCAATTCGTCGCTGACTATCGTCGCGGCTGGTCGATCTGGGGCATCAACACGTTCGATGACCATCCCCGGTTGCACGGACTCAAGATTCTGCAACTGACCAGCGACTTCGATCAATTCCGAACTCCGGGAGGGACGCCCTGCGGAAACATCAGCGGTCTCGCACAGAGCATGCAATCACGAGTCCTGAAGTTCAAGTACATTCTCCCGCAGGCGATCCTGAGTATCACTGATCCGGTCGCCAGGTACTACACCATCCTTCGACTGGCCGTCGCTGTACGTGATGTCGGACTGTTGGTCACCGCGAATCCGAGTACGCTCGTGCATCTGGCCCGTGAGATGGACGAGCAGAGCGAGTCCCTGCTCCGGGACATCCACAACGGAACGCTGAGTGACACGTTCCCCGTACGAGCTCATTTACGTCAGGCATTGGGGCCGTTGATCAGTCGTCCGAACCCCTCGCGGGCGAAAGAGCTGGGGCGACATCTCGAACGGCGTGGACGTCTCTCGCCTCAGGACGTCTGGCCCGAACTGACCGTCATCGGAGTCTGGACCGGCGGGAGTGCGGGAGCCTACCTCCCAGCGGTTCGTCAGGCTTACGGCGACGTCGCCATTCGGGATCACGGCCTCTCAGCGAGTGAGGGGCGGATGACGATCCCCTTTGAGGACCACACGGCCAGTGGAGTGCTCGATGTCTGCTCACACTTCTTCGAGTTCATTCCCGAAGATCAGATCGACTCGCCAAGCCCGGACACGCTCCTGGCCCATGAACTCGACATCGATCAGAACTACTACATCCTGCTGACGACCGCCTCGGGCCTCTGTCGGTACGACATTCACGACGTCGTTCGCTGCACCGGGCACCGGGGCACGACACCCGTGTTGGAGTTCCTCCACAAGGGAGCCCATTTCTCCAGCATCACCGGCGAGAAAGTGACCGAGTCACAAGTGGTCAACGCCGTGCGGACCGTGACGGAGCAATTGTCACTCCAGCTCTCGCACTACACGTTCGCTCCCCAATGGGGCAATCCGCCTTTCTATCAACTCCTGGTCGAGGAGCATGAGTTTGCAAACCCGGCTGAAGCGAAGCAACTGGCGACGATGATCGACCAAGAACTCCAGCACCTCAACTGCGAGTACGCCGACAAACGCTCAACCGGTCGCCTCGATCAACTCCGCCCCCATCTCCTGCCGCGCGGCACGTGGCAAATGGTCATCGACCGCAAACAATCTCAACTCGGTGGCAGCATCGAACAATACAAACACCCCTGCCTCAAGCCTGACCTCAACTTCGCCGCATCACTCGTCGACACGCCGCCGCAGAGCATCACCCGCGCCGGATGACTGACCCGCCCTTGAAAGTAGTTGTCGAGACACTGGTGCTTTCGACGCAAAGTCGCAAAGTCGCGAAGACGCTGAGAAACGCAAAGAAGATGAGGTGTTGTGCGATCCTTTCACTCTCTTCTCGCTTCTTGGCGTCTCAGCGCCTTTGCGTCAGATCGAAGTGGTCACTTGCCCAGCGTCCGATTCAGCCGAGCGCGGTGGTATGCGAGGCGTTCGTCGCTCGTCATTCCAGCGAAGTTGGGCGTCTCATCTTCAGGCTTCCCTTTCGATTGTCTTCCTGGAGAGGTCGACACCGCTTGCGGCTTAGCGCCTGGCGGAAGACTCACGGTTGTTCCACTCCCCGCATAACTCATGACGTTCGTCTGCAGCGTGAGGTCCTCGTCGAGTGACCTCAGCGGGCGGATGTTGAGTTTCTCCAGCACCGCATGATAGGCCCGCACGGCTTCGACCGGATCGATGACGCCGTCCGCGATCAGACGCAGGAATTCGATGAAGGCGAGTTGGTTTTCGGCGTTGTTGATCTTGCGACCAAACAGAGCCGCGCGTGCCCCGTGCTTCTTCGCTTCCGACAGCAGCATGAATGCATCGAGGGTCGTGCCCGATGAGCCGCCGAGGACGCCGACGACCAGATGCGGGTCGTATGCGACGAGTTCCTCCATCGCCTCTGGTCCGTTGTAGGCGATCTTGAGGAATACCGGCCGCCCTGCACTGGTCACCCCTGCGAGCGTGCGAGCGATCACATCGTTGATGAACTGCGGCATCTGCTCGGGGGCGACCGCGTCCGGCAGATTGGGATTGAACACCTCCAGAAAATGCCGGAACCCCTTCCGCTCGGCTTCAACACGGAACGCCTTGTACGCTTCGAGCGTGTTGAGGTCGAGTTGACGATCGTTGTTGAACGTCACCGAGAATAGTCCAAGGTCGACCCCCAGCGTGCGCTCGGCCTGTTCGCAGTCGATGTGCCCGCACTGAGCATGATCGAGCATGAGTGTGCGAAACGGTTGCGAACCTTCGGTGGGGATGCTGCTCCCCCGCATGGCATGAATGTCGGAAGTGTCGTTCGCTCGGACCGCTGGAGTAATGGGCGATTGGTCAAACAGCCGTTCCTGCATTGCCAATTGCTCGGCCGTGCTGGCCGACATGAGCATGATGTCGACAATCCCCTGGCGCACGATCGACCGAATCTGTTCGCGAAACTCCTCCAACGTCCGAAATCGCTCGCTGCCGTCCGCCTGCCGCACAACGCCCGGCCCCGGCATGCCAAACGCCATATCCGCATCTTTCGCGTCGGCGATGATGAAGTCCCGACACCCCGACGTATCGGCATGGATGGAAGCGAGTTTTTGATCGAGCGATTTCTGCATAGAGCATCTCAACTATTGCGGCATGTCGACACAGTGTTTTCGAAAGAACGCTGTGATGTCCTGTTTGTTGGCATTCCCCTCAGCGACTTAGAGTACGAGTGACGCATATTCGTCCTCAGTTGCTGTCAGCCACAGTTCATTCAATGTGAGGAACACATCAGCAGCGACTCGTTTGTTCCCGTCGACGAACGGATGATTCGTTGCGAGGTGAAACAGATAGGCAGCTGCCATCTCGTAGAGATCACTGTGTACATATTCGCCGCCGAATCCCGCACGTGGCATGGCCAACGCCGATTGGAGCAGCCCCATGTCACGAAGACCGCCTGACCCGCCATAGCGTTGGATCTGGTCTTGGTGAATTGCGATCACTTCATCAAGCGTCAGAAAGTCCGGTTCCAATGAGCTCACTCCGCCAGACGCTTGAGTGCGTTACTATTGCGGACGTTGGTCGACTCCAACGCTTGCTCAAACCTTGCCTTTCGATCTGCATCACCCTGCGGGGAGACGATCAGCGACTGCCCGTCAGTCGTGATGACGAGCGGCGTTGACTCATCAATGTTGAGCAGCTCAAGGATGGGCCGGTCAATGACCAGCGCAAGGCTGTTGCCGTGTTTACTGAGTGTTTTTGTCATGGAGCGGCCTTTCTGTTCCAACATTGTTCCAACGAACAAGATGGTTTCTAGCTCTGTAGCACTTTGTTGATCGTCTCCCGCAACACGTTGCCCGAGCGTTGCAAACCGGCGAGTTCCTTCGGCCAGAGATCGACTTCGATGTGCTGAAGGGCGCCGCCGCGTCCGACGATGGTTGGGACGCTGATGCACACGTCGTGCAGTCCGTAGGCACCGTTTTGTAGAGACGAGACCGGCAAGATGCGGCGTTGATCGAGAGCGACCGCGTGGATGACATCTGCAATACTCGCTCCAACAGCGAACCCTGCCCCGCCCTTCTTGCCGATCACCTCGGCTCCAGAGCCGCGTGTCTTCTTCTCGACTTCTGCGATGAGGCCCGGAGTAACGCCGGGGTACTTTTCGAGTGGCAAACCGGCGATCTGGGCGTTCGACCAGACCGGCACCATGCTGTCGCCGTGCTCTCCGTAGATGGTCACGTTCGTCTGCGACGGTCGTGTGCCGAGTTGCTGAGCCAGCATGCTGCGGAGTCGAGTCGTGTCGAGCACCGTGCCGAGCCCAATGACCTGCTGCGGCGGAAGATCCAGTTCCTGCACCGCGAGATACGTCAGCACATCGACCGGATTGGAGACCACGAACACGACCGCGTCCTTGCGATAGCCGTGTGTCTTGAGATCGGCAAGGATGCCCTTGAACAGACTTACGTTGCGATTGATCAGATCGAGTCGACTCTCGTCCGGTTTGCGCCGCAGTCCGGCTGTGATGCAGATCACATCAGCATCGCAGGACAGCTCCGGTCCACCAGCAGTGAAGACCTGATCGCTGGTGAGCGCAGCTCCATGCAAGAGGTCCAGCCGTTGTCCTTCGACCAAATCTTGATTGACGTCCACGAGTGCGATCTCGTTGACCACCCCTCCGTACTGAAGTGAGAGAGCCGCACACGAACCAACGAGCCCGCCGCCGCCGATGATGGAAATCTTCATGATGAGTTGAGTGTTGAGAGTCCAAAGTTGAGTGTTTTAAGCCCACTGGCGACGCCAGGTGGGTCACGACGAACGGGTTGGCCTACTTGAGTGCCGCCAGGACCTGATCGGTGATCGCCTGCACGAGGGCCTCGGTACTTGCACCATTGGTTCCATTCGTGGTGCCCGCACTTCCCTGTGACAGATACCCCGGGAACGTCGGTGCAGGCTCGAAGGCACGACTTTGCGGTTGTTGCACCCCCGCTTCGCTGTACCCCTCGCGGAAGGCTGTGTTGCCGCAGAGGTCGCAGTTGTCGATGTGGAATCGCGGATCGTCGAAGCCCAGCTTCTGCTTGAGGTCGAGTAATTCGCGCGACTCTCGTTCGTTGAGATAGGTCACGCCGCCCAGTTGCTTGGACAGAATGAGTATCCGGCAATACGCATCCAGAATCTCCGTCTTCCAGTACGCCTCTTCAAGTGTCTTCCCAAAGCTCACCGTCCCGTGATTTGTGAGGATCATCGTGTTGGTCGCCTGAAGAAACGGTTTGACGGTGTCAGCGAACTTCTGCCCACCGGGCGTCTCATACGGAGCCAGCGGCACCTCACCCATGAAGACCTCGATCTCCGGCAGAATGCATTGCGGGATCGGTTCCCGCGTCACGGCGAATGCCGTCGCGTGTGGAGGGTGACAGTGCACGACCGATTTCACATCGTTCCGCTCCTTCATGATGGTCAGGTGCAGCAGAATCTCACTCGTCCGCTTCTTGGTGCCGGCCAGCTGATTCCCATCCAGGTCCACCATGCAGATGTCCTCAGGGGTCATGAAACCCTTACAGATCATCGTCGGCGAGCAAAGCACTTCATTCTCGCCAATGCGATACGAGATGTTGCCATCATTCGCAGCTGCAAATCCCTTCGCATACACACGTCGACCGATCTCGACAATCCAGTCCTTGATGTCTTTGGCTTCCTTGGTGTTGAACAACGGGTGATAATTCATGATCGTCTTCTCGGGTTAAGTTTGCGATTGTGTTATTGTCGAATGACGAAATCAGAATGTCGAATGAAATCCAAAATCCGAATGACGAAAGCCATCTTCGGACTTCGGCATTCGAGCTTCTTTCGTCATTGGGTATTTCGAGTTCGTCATTTCTCAAGATCAATGTGATCGAGCAGTGCCGCACAGTACGCATCGAGCGGCTTCTCTTCCGGGTAGAAGGGCGCAACTGCCTCGGCTCCTTCGCTGATGGCCACGATCGATCCGTCGCCGCTGCCAAGTTCGTCGAAGGTGATGAACGGCTCGCCACGTCCCTGCGTGCGATCCCTCAGCCCCTGCTGATCAAACGGCACAACGATCCGCCACGTCGCCCCCGTTAGCGAGGGGTGACAGCGGGAGAGCGTCACTTTGCCGATGACTTCGCAGATTCGCATGGGATGTGGGAGACCGGAAATGGGGACTAGGAAATGGTTTTCAACAGGTTTCGGAGCTCGAACCACGAACGGTCCGTTGGGTCAATGCACCAGACGTTGGCTCGGAGTTGGTTACGGACTCTGCGGACATCACTCGCATCAGCGACCGCGACCGCCTTCACACGCTCATTCCGATTGGCGAGGCAGGCCGCACGATGTGTCTGTTCCGCAAGGATGACGACGGTGCCTGCATCCCCTCGACAAATGGTGCTGATCGCGAGGGACGCAGCATCATCAGGGCAACCGAGTGTTTCATGTTGCCATGACGACAAGGCATCTTCGGACAGTCGGTCAAGAGCGTCCGTGTGACGCACAACGATCAACAAGGGCGATGAGCCTGACGACAGTTTCTCGGTTGGCGCCGCTTTGTTTGAATTAGCATGCGATGCAGCATTACTCCGAACGATCACGACGCCCCGCTCGCGAGCAGCGTCCAACGCAGCAGGAGTCACGATCGCGCGGTCCTTCACGACGATGAATTGTTGCCCCTTCATTTCCGCGAAAAGCACATCAGCTGTCACGACATTCGCCGCAATCACGGTTCCACCAGCGCTCGGCGTTGCCTCGCGGCTAACGGAATCCTCCACGCGTCCTCCGCGACTCCGCGACTCCGCGTTGAAATCCTCGCGCGAACCGTTATCGACCGCGCCGAGCTGATTCAGCACGCCGGCGACAATCCGGTCGATGGTGGAGGAGTCGAGGTTCATTCGTGAGGGGCACGCATCTGTGATGCGTCGCTAATGGCTTTCATTGATTGTCCGGTTGGGCGATGACCATCCATCGCACAGGGGTGTTTCGCGTTCCCATAGCCTCGCCAACAGCTTTGCCGTCGGATGTGATGATGACCGTCTCGCCGACCCCGCTGCCCATGTTGTCGACTGCGATCAGTGGTTCGCCGTCATTCCCGCCATCCACCAGCAACGGCTGAACCACCAGCATCCGCCACCCATCGAGGGCCGTGTGCTTGATCGTGGCAGTCGTGGTGCCGATGACGCGTGCGAGGTTCATGGGATCAGGAAAACTCCAATTCTCAAGTGTCAAATCTCAAACAAGTGACAAGTAACAATCATCAACTTTTGAGAGTTGAACTTTGATATTTCCTTGAGATTTGTCATTTGCTGTTTGTCTCTTCACACCACCCTTAGCTCATCCACCATCACGCAACGTCGTGATCGTGTGAACGTCAACGGGTTGGTCACACCCTCTCCGGTCGGGGTTGCGACGCTGAAGGAGAGGTAGCCTTCGCCGCCGAGACCGAGACCGGCCATCGAGGGACCGTTCTTGACGAACAGGGTTGTGTTCATCAAGCGGCCCATCACCGTCATGTTGTGGACGTTGCGGGAGTGAATGATCCCGGTGTGACCGAAGCCGTGCTCGAACTCGTGGGCCAGTTCGATCGCGTGCATCGCATCACGGCAGCGCACGAACGGCACGAACGGCATCATCTGTTCCTCGGGGACGAATGGGTTGGACGTGTCGGTCTCTCCATAGAGCACTTCTGTGCCCGGCGGGACTTGCACGCCGATTGTCTGAGCCAGCACGGCTGCGTCTTTGCCGACGAGGTCACGCTTGAGGATCGCATGTCCGCCCGGTTCCTTCGGCGGCGAGAAGGCTGCTCGCGTCAGGGCGTCGATCTGCTGCGGGTTCAAGCGGAAGCCGCCGTGTTGTCCCATCGCGTTCATCAGGCCGTCGAAGATGCTGTTGACTGCGAAGACCTCCTTCTCGCCGATACACAGCAGATTGTTGTCGTAGGCCGCTCCTGCGATGATCGATTTGGCCGCGTGCTCGATGTCGGCTGACTCGTCGACCACAACCGGCGGGTTGCCCGGACCGGCGACGATCGCCTTCTTGCCGCTGTTGAGAGCCGCCCGTGCGACAGCCGGTCCGCCGGTGACGCACAGGATGCGAACGCCTCGATGTTTGAAAATCTCGTCAGCCGACTCGATTGTCGGGTTGCCGATGATGGTCACGATGTTGTCGATGCCGATGGCCGCCTTGAACGCCCGGTTGAAGGCTCGCACTCCCTCACA
>JAGQPX010000302.1 GCA_020426505.1 Planctomycetaceae bacterium
GCGTCACCGACAAGATTCTTCAGTCGAATCGGGTCTTCGCGGATCTCCTTGCCCGCCTGGTGTGTCGGCATGTACACAGAGACACACCAGCCTGACTGCCTACCCAATAGAGTTTTGACATGGTCGATTGTCAATCGGTTCATCACGTGTTCCCTCGGTGTCGATGCGAAGTCTTGGTGCGGTGTCCCGGCTGAAGTGATCAGTTTTCGTTCTCAGCAGGGATATCCACATCCACATCCGGGACTGTGACTGTTTTCTCTTCCATTTCGACATCGACATCAGGAACGGTCACGGTCTCTTCCTCAGCATGCACGTCGACCTCAGGCCCATGAACGTCGACGTCGGGAGCTTCACCCGGCTCGATATCCACGGTCGGCAATGCGCCCGGGTCTTCCACATCGACATCACATCCGGGAAGGGTGATCGCACACAAGCTGGCGAAGAAGAGGGTCGTGAGTGTTGGCTTTAACATGTGAGTCATCCTGGGAGTGAGTGATTGCCCCTCGTGTATTCAGATGGCAGGGAGTGTGGAGGCTTCCAAGCACCCTGCGAAGATTAGTCTCGCAAACAGCGGGTGAGTCCAACATGGGATGAAGCCTGTTCGTCAGATGGGGGATTCTCGGAGGGTGGCATGATTTCGAGCGGCCCCAAAGAACAACCCGATCGCGCCGGCGAGCACGATCGGGTGGGGTGAGGATTGCGTGTCAACGATCAGGCGAGCATCGGTCAGCGTGAGCGACGGTCAAAGGTGCTCGCTGTTTGCGAGTCCTCGGGCTGCTGCCGGCTCTCGCGCAGCTGAGTCAATTGCTCGTCAGTCAACTGTTCTTCTATCGCTTCAATGCGGTCGGTCTCAATGCTGACGAGTTCGCCATGCAGTTGATGCAGCTTCTGCCAGACGTTGGTCAACTCCTGTTTGTACTGACGGCAGGCCTGCGAGCATTGCTGCTTCTGTTCAGCCGACTGCCGAGTGCCTTGCGCATATCGCTCAGGTGATGCGAGCGTGATGACCACGAATCCAAACTGCTGATTGCCATCATCGGACTGATTGGAGTTCTGATTCTCGGAGTCTGCATTGGACTGCGATTCATTCTGCTGTCGTTGTGCGGCACGAGCCTGACGACGATCACTTCGCTGTTGCTCTCGATCTTCGATTGACTCAGCTTTCTGCCGTTCGCGTTGTTGGCGGAGTCGGGCCTGACCGGAAGTTGCTGCTTGCTCAGGTGAGTTGCGGTTCATTTCCTGGTCCTGCATCTGTTGCTGGTCAAACCGCCGCTGGTCGTCTTCCGAAAGCGTATCACGCACAGCAGAGGCCCAGGCCGCTTCCATCTCGATCGCACGGGCATGCTGATTGTGAAACTGCTCCCAGGTCTCTTGGAGCTTCTGATTGTGCTGGGTCAATGACTGCCGAATCTGCTGCTCCTGCTCGTTGGAAAGGTCCAACTCTTTCAAGAACTGCGGCAGTTCCACCTGCTGCTGCGACTGGTCACCCTGTTGGCGGTTGTCACGATTGGTCTCGCGATCTCCCTGCTGGGCGAAGGCTACGGAAGTAGTCAGCAAGCATGCCAGAACGATGGCTGCCATATTCACTTTGTCTGTCCATGTTGTCCGTGTCATGACTGTATCTCCTTGTTGAAAATGGGTAGTGAAGTTGCGACGAATGTCGCTGCCGTCGATGTTTCATCTGTATTCGTTAAGTTGTCAGAAGTGGTGTAATGCGTCGATGAGTTCCTCCTTCGTCGTTTGGGAACGGTCGGAAATGTCGATCTCCTGGTCACGTTCGTAGAGATTATTTTTGGTCCACTCTCCCGAAGGAGACAATTGGCTTACCTTGCGGGCGTCCTTCGCACGCGGCATATCAGCGATCCGGGCTGCCTGATCTTTGCTCATGCCGTCATCGCGCAGTGACATTGACTCGTACTGGTGGTCATCCTTGATGGTGGGTCTGTGATTATTTGTCATCATTGCCCTCTTTCGCGACGAATGTGTCTGACGACAACAAAAGCTATCAGTTCTCGAACAATCAACGATCGGTCGGTTGCCGCGTCTTCGTATCGGGAGATCCCGTGTCAGAGAAGACATCGCCAAGCGTCAGGGATCACCCCACCCCCGAATCAGTAGCAAGCCTTGCCTGAACCGCGGCCGTGACCGTTAAGATCATGGCGTTAATCGAGCAATCGAGGACGATCGATCCAAACTCATCAAGAGCAGGCTCATGAGCACAAGACAATTGGACAAACGAACGTCAGTCATTCCGGCCCCCGAACGGGACTTGGAAAATGTCTCGCCCGAAGTGTCACCCGTTAATGATGACACGAGCCCGGTCACACGAGCCGTGTTCGGGTCACTCGCTGTCTGCTTTGGGATTGCCATCGTCATCATGTCGCTGGCCGCTGCCGTCTTTCACGCTTCGCCGCTGCCACGCGACATGTTCAATGCGGATGAAATCACCGCCGCATTACTGGCTGGACTCACAGGCCTGTGTCTGATCGGCATCGGCATCGGCATCTTCCGACGCTCTCTGCTGCTGACGGGTCTGCTTTTCTTACTCACGCTGCTGTGCGGATTTGCAACGACATTCGTCACTTGAGATCGATCAGCCTTAACAAGTCCGGATCCCTCATTCACTCACAGCGAAATCCTCTCATGCCTTCCTTCGAACCGCGTCTGGTCAAGAAGTGATCCGAAAGGAGGCCAAGTCCGTCAGAAGAGTTTCAAAGTTATCTACAGCTGCGGTGTTAGACGTACGGTAGATCTAATCGCTGATGACGGTCGAACTTGTCGTCAGGCGCATAACCAATCGGCGTAATTTGTCAATCATCACATCACACGGCGAAGAACATCAGGCGCCGGATCTGTGGTCGTACCGCAGCAGACTCCTCGGCCGTTCATGACTTTGAGTATCGCTCACGAAATGGACTGTCGGGTCCTCGCACTTTTAGCAACGCGCCCGCGAATGCGAAGGGCACATCGACAAACGCTCACTCCTGTTCGATGTCCGCGTCTCTGGAGCCATTGAGCGGCACGTCGATTACATCCTTACGCACTGTCGCGACGGGAAACACATAGAGGTCGGCGACGAATCCGACGTGACCGACATCTTCCCCCGCAAAGACCGTCACGGCCCTCCCGGCGACATCGATCTCTGGTTGGGTTTCGAAACGATGACGTCCTGAAGGGACCTGCTTGAGTCAAGGCTCGACGGTGAGCGAAGGAGGATCTCCCGCAGAGGATGCGGGAATCCTGCTGAGCGAACCACCGATGTCCTGTCCGAGTCCGACCACGTGAAGGACCGGTCCGCTTCATGCCGGCGAATGCCGGCAATTCAGTCCTCGTGCGGTAACAGGATGGTGATGACCGGCTGCATTTCATCGCCCTGACCGCAGATGGCTTTGAGCAAGACGGTCCGGTATTCGGCTCGATAGGCATCGAAGGCAAAGAGATGGTAACGCAAGGTCGATCCGGATGTCTGGCGGGCTGTTGTCCGAAAGAAAAACAGCAGGTCCCAAAGTCGACCATCGCGGTCCTGACCGGATTCATGATCTTTAGGGAGTTCGACGTAGCGGTTCCAGACGGATGCGGACAAAGCCGTTTGATATCGGATTCCGCATTCCTTGGCAGTGGCCGTGACGTCGATCAACAGTCCGACTTGAAGTGCATGGGCGCGAGTATAGGCGTCGATGAGATCCATGGGATGATTCCTCCGGGGAATGGGCGGGGTCGGGCATTAGCCGCCGTTCGTTCACAAATGAGCTTGCCGGCAGCTGACGGTTGACGTTTTATGGGTGCGGTGCTGATGTGAGAAACAAGCGAAGTGCCCGCCGATCGGCAGGCTCCCCGCAGGTGAGGTGCTACGCCAGGGCTTACGCATGAAAACCTG
>JAGQPX010000303.1 GCA_020426505.1 Planctomycetaceae bacterium
TGCAGGTGCGGTCGACCTCGACGAGATGGTCTGCAAACAAAGGGCTGAATGATCCGCCATTGTGCTTCTGTCAAATTCGTAACAGACTTCCTCTCGGACATGGGGGCGGCTCCTTCCTTGGAACTGGTTGACACCAGGAGCCGTATCCATTTCCCTCTCACCCGTCAATTAGAAGACTCACTCTGAGCGTGGCCAACGCCGCCGAACAAACGGTCATTTTGATCTCCCCTGTAGAGAATATCGTTGCCCACATCGCCAATGAGCGAGTCCTCTCGGGGCCCCCCATCATCAGATCGTTGCCGTCCTGTTCAAACAGCCGATCGTTACCCGCATCGCCGTAAAGGGTGTCGTTGCCTGGACCTCCTTCCAGAAGGTCGTCCCCATTCGCGCCCCTTCAAGATATCGGATCCTCCCTCGCCAAAGATCTTATCCCGGTCGGAACCACCGATGAGCGTGTCATTCCCGGAACCGCCGTAGATTACCGACGGCAATGCTGTCCCGTTTGGGAAGGTGTCATTTCCTTGATAGGTTTTTGCAACGATCCTTTGAACGCCGGTTGCCGCGAATGAATCAACGAATTGACCGCCAACCGTGACATTCAGCTGATTCGTCGATGCATCGTTTCGCAACCATTGCACGCGAATATCGTCGTCCATTTTCGTGCCATCGATCACAAACTCATTACCAGAGAGGACTGCTTCGACCGTGGGCCCGACCGTCAGGATTTGACGTCGCTCGAGAACCTCGGCAACGCACGGAGCGACCGCAAGTTGTCGACGGTGATCTCTATTGAAAGAAGTGAAGAGACGGACCACCACACGAAACGCGCGGAAGGCACTCATCGAAAGCATCCCAAGCGACTTGGGCAGCTCCAAATCGCGGACTCAACACACCCAGGCTGGCGGGTGGCTGACCGGAAGGAATCGAGACATTCGTACTTTGCCGTTCAGTCAATCAGAAAGTTAATCTCGCCAATAATGACTGTCCACGGAAATCGTCTGATGGAATGATTTCACAATCTGCACGACGGAGTTGGATGAGGGTTTCATCAACTTAACGACCACGAACGCTTCGCCGTAAATGGCAATCGGATGAAACGTATGTGCCACAAGGCGCGAGCGAACCTGTGTGTTGGCCCATTTTGACGTTACTCAATCGTAGATCCTAACAGCCTGTTGGTGCGTCAGGAGAAGTCTGGATGATCTAACAAGATGAAAGGAGCTTGTCCGGAGAATTGCTCGTACTCCGGTAGCTTACCGAGCGGCGGCCGGAGTAATCCAGTCGTCGGAGCCTCGGGAGGCGAATCCGTCAGCCGTAACGCAAGTGAACCCGGTTCGGCCCCGTTACGAAGTGGGAGCGGCCAACCTGCCAACGATGGCGAAGCCAGCACTGATCATGAAGCAACGAGTAGGTGCAGTGATCAGGCTCCTCGGGGTGTGAGGGGACGGCGGGCGGAGACAGACCATTCAGGAACCTGAGAGACCCGCATGCGTGTCGGCGACTGGGCGTCGACGACAATGCCACGCCGGAAGACATAACGGCGGCGGCTGCGGATGCGGGAGTCGGAGGGGTTGATAGTAGCGCTGAAGCCGGGTAACGCCGGTGGAGCGAAGG
>JAGQPX010000007.1 GCA_020426505.1 Planctomycetaceae bacterium
TACTGCCCTCGTGAAGTGCCCAATCGGGATTGCTGGTAAGGCGGTCCTCGTAGGTCGTGACGTTCATGATCGAATTGTATCACACGACGGCATCAGGCAGACCACTCGGGATGTCGACCGTAAATCCCGCCGAATCCGGGCCGTCATTCCAAACGGCAACACGATGTCTTTGGCTGAGGAACAAGGCGGGTCCGACAACTCCTGCTTGACACATGATGAGGCGAGGTGGTAGTTTAGGTCATCCTTGCTCATTCTTGAGTTCACAAGTGCTGGCCACCCCTTTCCTGATCCCATCCTTTGAGAGACTTCATTGGCTTGGAACTCGAACTCACCAATGGACGCCCATCGTCCCTGGACTGCCTGTCTCAACTGAGACGACCCCATTAACGGAAAGTCACCAGCGGCTGTTAAGAATGGCAGTTGGATCGTGGCTTGTCGATGACATGAAAGTTATGCTCCACGATGTCGGCACACCATGATGTGCCGGCGGTTGGTGCAAACGTGAACCTCCACACCCATGTCCCCATGAAGGGAGCCCCGGTGATTGGGTCAAATCCAAAAATCACATCAGACTCCACTTTGCCGCCACGGATCGGTGCATGGCAACTGATGTGGGCGCTTGCGATCACGTTGGTCCTCTGTTTCTTCTCCAGCTCGGTGAAAGCCCAGTTTGGCGAGCGGCGCCCTCAAACAGACGCGTCTGACGAAAAGACTCCGGAGATCAAGAAGAAGCCGGGGTTTGCCGAGCGAAACAATATCGTTCCCAACCCGTTGATGACGCCGGAGGACGAAGCCAAGTACGACTCGTCCAAACTCCAGGAGTACGCATCGAGTCTCCGTAACCCCAATCCCCGTCCGGTCGACGAGCGGATCATCCTGGAAGGGATGAGGTATCGCGTGTACCGGATGACAATTGCGGAAAACTGGGAGAGCATCGGTAATCTGCGAAGCGCGTTCGTTAAGGATATCGACAACTTCGCTAAGGACTCGCCGCGCAGTCGAGAGATTGCACTGACAGCGGCGACGAAGTACCTGAGCGAGCTCCTCACCGATCAGCCACGGATCGTCACGCTCAATGCGATTCTTGGCTTGGGGCAGTTGAATCAGAAGCCGGAGAACCGCATTGAGAAGACCCCCAACATGCCATACGCGCCGGCTGCGGAACCGCTCTTGAGCGTGATCGAGAATGCCAGCCAGACGCGAGAAGCGAAGGTCATGGCGGCGTTCGGGCTGGGCCGTATCCTCCTGGACAGTGATCCGCCCAGGTCGACGCGAGACAATGTCGCACGCATCCTGTCGAAGGAACTCGATGTCGATAAGGACCGCCGTCTCAAGCCGGATGAAGAATGGTACTTGTTGCGAGTGGTCGAAACGTTGGGGTACCTCAAAGAGCCTCGCACAGCCATCGGCGAGCCGGTTGCTGTCGACGCCTTGTGGAAGACGTTGCTGAACGAAAACCTGCCAATGACGTTGCGTGCTCACGCCGCCCGTTCGCTCTCCCAGTTCGATCTGGATCGTTCCTTCGATATCGGCCTGATCGCACACGAGGTCACCAGACTGGGGGGACTGGTGACGGTGCAGTTCAATGCAAGGCTGAATGCGCCCGAGTGGCGAAGATGTTACCTCGACATCTATTTCACGTTCCATCCGCAGACCGATGAGCAACTGGCCCGGGGTTGGGGGTTGCGGGCACAGGCGAAAACGCCCGCCTTGCGGACACATCAGGAACTGGTTGAAGGGGCCTACAAAGAGTCGCTGAAACTCGTCAACGGCGCGCTGGGTGCCATTCCGCCCAAGAAGATCGATAATGCGGTGCTCAAGGAGGTCGCAGATTGGCTGGGGACGAATCCACCAGCGAGTCAGAAACTGTATGCTGAATCAGAGACGGTCGAGCAGATCAAGGCGGCGCTTTCGCCGGACGACGATGCCAACACGGCGGTCTCCAGTTCAGTGAGCGAGCCGATCGCCGGACAGTGACGTTCGGGAATTGACCGTCTCGCAATGCCAGCGAACCTGACATTGCTGGCGTCGCATGAGCTTCGCTTGTCCTTCGTTTTGGATTGAGAACGAGCGAGGGATGATGGCACTCGCCGCCAGCCCTTGATCGTCGGCACGTGATTGGCGATAAGGTGTCAGGGGAACGATGCGTTCCACCATCGGGCGAGGTGTCACAACAAGAGCTGACTCACAAGGATACCCTTCGTATGAACGACGTGCCTGCTGACTTTCAAATCCAATGGCACGGCGATGCGGTCGTCGTGACTCCGACAGGCAACATCGAGACCATGAGTTGGGACCTGATCGAACAGGCCGCCAATCTCGTGATGGCACCGCTCGCCGATCAGAAGGTGCCGCTCGTTGTGTTCGATCTCAGCGAAGTCGGTTACTTCGGTTCGGTCTTCCTCGCGCTGATCCTGCGATGTCACAAGTTCGTCAAGAGTCGAGGCGGCGAACTTGTTCTCTGTGGTGCCAGCAAGATGGCAAGAGAACTCCTCCGCATCACGGCTCTCGACACGCTCTGGGCCATTTACGACGATCGCGAGTCGGCCTTTGATGCCATCGGTGCGTAACGGACGGCGCGCCCCCCCAGTCGGACTTCACTGCGTCCAACTCTCACTTTCAAAGCTCCGCCATGTCACGGAAAGTCACGCGAGCAGCAACGAACGTTTCGGAGGTAGATCCTCTCCCGACAGAGCACAGCTCCGTTCTCACCGGAGCCGACTCACTCATCGCAGAGTTGAAGGAGACAGCCGACAAACTCGGACGCGACGGCGCCACACGGGGCGACCTCAAGATTCTCGCGAGGGCACTCAAGGAGCTGCGTTATGCTTTTAGGGTGTTCACACCCTATCGCAAACAGCGAAAGGTGACGGTCTTCGGATCGGCCCGCATGCCACCCGATCACCCGGCGTATGTGCAGTCGGTTGAGTTTGGCCGACGCATGGCGGAGGAAGGCTGGTACGTCGTCACCGGCGCGGGCGGCGGCATCATGGAGGGCGCCCACGTCGGGGCAGGCAAGAAGATGTCATTCGGCGTCAACATCATGCTTCCCTTCGAGCAGGAAGCGAACTACATCATCGAAGGAGACGAAAAACTCGTTCATCTCAAGTACTTCTTCACACGCAAACTGCTGTTCGTGAAGGAGGTCCACGCAATCGTGCTCTTCCCCGGAGGCTTCGGCACGCAGGATGAGGGATTCGAGACCCTCACTCTCGTGCAAACCGGCAAACGGGATTTGATGCCGATCGTGCTCGTTGACAGCCCTGGCGGCAGTTACTGGAAGAACTGGAAGAAGTTCATCAAGGACAACCTCCTCGCCGACGGACTCATCTCGCCCGAAGACCTCGCACTGTTCCGGGTCACTGACGACATCGAAGCGGCCGTGGACGAGATTCTGGACTTCTACTGCATCTACAACAGCATGCGATATGTGCGCGGCAAGCTCGTCCTTCGCCTGCACGCAGAGCCGGACGACCAGTTGATGCAACGACTGAACGACGAATTCAGCTCGATGCTGGAGTCCGGCAAGATCGAGAAGTGCAAAACGCATGCACTCGAAGCGGATGACAATCATCTCAAAGACCTGCCTCGCATCGCGTTCGACTTCAACCGTCGCGACGTCGGCAAACTGAGGTTGATGGTCGACCTGATCAACCGCGAACTCGGAGGCACCGCCGAAGACGGCGAGTTGTTGCCGTAGGGTGCACGGGACACGTCAGACGAGTCCGTCACCCCAGGGGCCGGTGATGGCGAACGTCACGCCTGGCGTCTGGATATTCGCAAACAGCCATGTGCCGTCAAAGCTGAACGTCGCGCCGGCCCACTCTTGGTCACGATAGTCCTCATTCGCCAGTCCATGCGGGGCGCCGCCACGTCTGAAGTCGATGTTGTTGGCCGCGAGTGTGAAGAGCTGCCCCTTCGGCGTGAGTCCGTGCAATCGTTGAGGCACGATGTCGCCATCCTCGCAGAGCACGATCCCGCCTCGCGGACTGACGCACATGTTGTCCGGCATGTCGAGCACATCCATGCCGGGCGACTCGAATCGCAGCGTCAACGTCTGTTCCTTCGGATCGAACTCCCACACCTGTCCGCGTTCAGCATCACCGCCACTGGTCGCGGTGACGTAGACCCGCTTGTTTCCATACCACGCTCCCTCCAGTCGGGCGAAGGTCGACCCGCCCGCATCAACTCCCTGCCGGTAAACACCCTGATGATCATACGTGCCCGGAGTGTCGGCTCGCTCCGGGTCTTGGATGTCGACCCATTCAATGTCAAATGTTTGCCCGGTCTTCAGACCATTCCGCAGATCATCCCGACCCACCGCTTTGAGCATCTGGAGTGCGCCACCCGCACGCAGATTGCCCGGCTCGTTGGGAAGAAAGCGAAACAACCCCGCCTCTTTGCGGTCCTCGGTCTCGTAGACGATGCCCGTTTCCGGATCGATGGCGACCGCCTCATGCCAGATGCGACCGAGCCCCTTGAGCGGACGCGGGTCGGACTCTCCCTCCGGCTGGACTTCAAATACCCAGCCGTGTGTTTGCTCGTAATCGAATCGTTTCCCATCGTACTCGTCACCCGGTCCAAGAGTCGACTCTTCACAGGTCAGCCATGTGCCCCAGGGGGTCGGTCCGCCGGCACAATTCCGCACGGTGCCGGAGATGCTCGGCCAACTCCTCATCCACTTTTCACGGTTGGCATCGAACAGCAGATTGGTACAGCCGCCGGTCGCTTTGGCATCGTAGGTGATGCTCGCCGAGCCGATCGGCCGCCCGGTCTCCGCGATCTCATGATTGCGGGAGAGGATGATCTGTCCGTCCTTGTCAGACGTGACCGCCATGCCATCGTGAGTGTGAGGCGTCGGAGAGCCGTCAGCCATTGGCTCTCCCGTCCAGCCGAACGACAGATAGCGGAACCCCTCCGGCAGTTGCAGGAGTTTGAGGCCCGTCACTTCATCCGCAACCGGTCGCAATGGACCGTAGCCGGACGATCGAAGCGAATTCTCATCACCCCGGCTGATGCGTGCGGCCAGCGCATCGAAGGTCGCACCGACGGCAATGGTGGACGCAGAGAGACGCAGGAAATCACGACGTCTGATCGAAGAATGTTTGCTCATGAGCGAGTGGTCAAAGGCAAGTGGGTGAATGTGGTGCTTCAGGGAATGGTCAAGGTGATCAGATCGTCAACCGGCATCTCGTCGATCGCCGCCGGATCATCGAATAGGGTGAGTAACTCGGAGACCTTGTCGGCAGGCAGGCACGTGCCGGCGTTATTGGCGAACTTGTCACGCAGTAACGGCTGGGCCTCATCACGACGACGGCGGTGTCCGATTGGGTATTCCACTTCGATCCGCCCCGTGCTCGATCCATCTTCAAACGTCATCTGCAACGCGTTGGCGATCGATCGCTTGTCCGGGTCGAGATAGTCTTTCGTATATCGGGGCACTTCGACGACTTCCATTTTCGATCGCAATTCATCAATCCGGGGATCACCCGCGCGGACGTCATCGTAGTCTTCGGCTGTTAAGGTTCCATGAATGAGGGGCACCGCAATCATATACTGCAGGCAGTGGTCGCGGTCAGCCGGATTTGTCAGCGGCCCCGTCTTGTCGATGATCCGCACGGCTGACTCATGCGTCTCGACGTGGATGGACTTGATCTGATCCAGCCGGTCCTTCACCTCCGGATGCAGTCGCACGGCTGCTTCGACGGCCGTCTGGGCATGAAACTCAGCCGGAAACGAGACCTTGAACAGCACGTTTTCCATCACGTATGCATCGAATGGTCGGTTGACCTTGATCGATTGCCCGCGGAACAGGCTGTCCTGAAAGCCCCACGTAGGAGCCGTGACTGCGGTCGCATAGCCCATCTCGCCGCGAAGTGTCCACAACGCGAGTTGCACCGCCCGACGACCCGCATCACCCGCTGCCCAGCTCTTGCGTGATCCCGTATTCGGAGCATGTCGATACGTCCGCAATGCTCCGCCGTCGATCCATGCCTGACTGACAGCATCCCGCACCTGCTCACGCGTCCCTCCCAGCATGTGAGCCGCGACCGCTGTCGAGGCGATCCGCACCAGAATCACATGATCCAGTCCCACCCGGTTGAACGCGTTCTCCAAGGCAATGACGCCCTGAATTTCGTACGCCTTGATCGCCGCGGTGAGGATGTCCCGCACCGTGAGACGTTTCCCGTTGGACTCCGCCGTGTTTCGGTTGAGGTAGTCCGCACAGCTCAGGATGGCCGCAAAGTTGTCCGACGGATGCCCCCACTCTGCTGCGAGCCAGGTGTCGTTGTAGTCAAGCCAGCGGATCAGACAGCCAAGATTGAACGTCGCCTGCACCGGGTCGAGGACGTAGGACGTCCCCGGGACTCTCGCGCCGTTCTCGAGTGTCGCTCCCGGCACCACCGGCCCCAGCATCCTGGTGCAAGCCGGAAACTGCATCGCCTGAAACGCACACCCCAGGCTGTCCATGAGGCACAACCGAGCCGTGTCATACGCTTCATCGCTTTCGACGATGTAGTCGACGACATAATCGGCGATGTCCGTCAGAAGGTGATCGAAGGGAACGTTCGATTTGGTGGGAGTGTGCGAGGACATAAGTCTCTGTAGGAATTGTGTTGTTTCGATGAACGCTGCTCGACAATTGCTATCCTCACATTCAGCGAGGAAGAGGTTTCCCTACCAGTGTCAACTATGATGGAAGGGCGAGGCTCCTGCCGAGTCGGAGCGTGATTCAGCGTATACTTCTACCAAGCATCGGTCTGAGCGGGAATCGACTTCCGTATCGATGTCTTTCGAGAATTCATCTCACGTATTTGGAACTCTCATGTACAACACTCAGGCACCCCTGTTCCCAGATTACGTCGACGACGAGGATAGCCATCTTTCGACGATTCGGCTTCCAGCATTTGCTGGGATGCGGGTCACAAACGGTCCCTATGGAGCAGTGTCATCCCCAGAGCTTTCAAATGGCGAAACCCATGCCCGTGCAGACAAGGAGATGGACGTTGAGCAGTTCCGTGCGATTGTGAACTGGATCATCGAGCATGACTCCGAGATCCGTGAACTCCTTTTCCCTGCATTAGTCGACCAGTATTTGGAAATGCGTGAGCTCGTGATCGAATGTCTCGTCGATGAGGATCCGGATGAAGTCGTCCCAGAAATCAGCAGACCAGACGACCTGGTGACGTTATGTGGGTTGGTTGTTGTCCACATTGGAGGAATGAGCACAGGTGGGGAACCACGGTTCGGAATTCAGCTCGGATGCAATTGGGACGATGAACACGGAGCAGGCGTTCGTTTTCAGGGGCTCAGGGTCGTCGCATCTGGAGATGCTTCGGACGCTTTTCTATTTCCAGATGCAGAGAGATGAAAAGGCTCCACTAGTTGTCACGACTCGTGTCGAGACGCCTCTTACCACCAATGAGGTGAAGAGCTTTGCCGGACGAAGCCGCGCAACGGTGACAGTGAGTGCTGACGCCACTTCGTGGCTCAGATGCCTGTTGCGATTTCCAGCCGTGGGTTGGCGCCCACGGTTATCTGCTGATGCCGCTTCGCGGCTGACCGGATTTCAATGAGAACAATGATCTCTCATCTTGCATCTTCCGCGTGATGAGCGGATGGAGTGAGAGCTTTCATCAAACTGGGACGCGTTTGAGCGTCAGTGACATCACGGCGGAGCGTGATGACTACTTTCAGCCTGCGAGCAATTCCTCGATCGGCGACGCTTCCGGGTCGGCGATGCGGATGGGGCGACCGACGTTGGAGATGTTTTGACGTTCCGGGTCGATGCCCAAGGCTCGGGTGATGGTCGCGAGCAAGTCTTGCGTTACGACCTTGCGGTCCTCAACACGCATGCCGTCCTCGCTCGTCTGGCCGATCACCTGACCACCCCGGATGCCGCCACCACAGAGGACGGATGACCATGCTGCGGGGAAGTGATCGCGTCCGGTGCGGTCGACCTGAATCTGCGGCGTGCGGCCGAACTCGCCCATCCAGATAACGAGTGTCGATTCCAACAGTCCTCGCTGACGCAGGTCGGTCATCAGCGTGGCCCAAGCCGGGTCGAGGGTCTCACAAAGTTCCTGGACCTGATTGAAGTTGTCCTGATGCGTATCCCAGCCGACGCCCTGATTATCGCCTGCCGAGTTGAGGGAGACTTCTACGAACGGCACGTTCCGTTCGACCAACCGCCGGGCGAGCAGACATCCCTGACCGAACGGGTTGCGTCCATACGCATCCCGTAGTGCGTCATCCTCTTCATCGAGGTTGAAGGCACCAACCGCTGCTGACCGCATCATGCGGACTGCTTTCTCGTAGGCCAGTCGATGACTCTCAACGGTCACGTCCGGTCGCGTTGATGCGAAGCTCGTTTCGAGTGTGTCCAGCAGTCCGAGTCGTCCGTCGAGTTGAGGGGCATCGACGCCATTGGGCAACTCGATGTTGCGGACGCTGAGTGAGTCGTCCTCGTTCATCTGAGCACCGCCGCGAGATGCGTCTCCGACGACGAGCGGTGCATACTGCGGGCCAAGGAAGCCGGGGCCGTACGCTCCCGGACTCAGAATGCGATTGGGGGCGATGCTGACGAAGTTCGGCAGTTCAGCCGTGTCCTGTCCCAACTCCTTGCTGAACAGCGACCCCATCGTTGGATAGCGAATGGGTCCCTGCGGCAAGTAACCGGTGCGAGCCAGATAGGTTGCCCGCGTGTGATCCCCCTCCTTCGTGCTCATTGAGCGGATGATGGCCATGTCCTGCATCTGCTTGGCGATCTGAGGCAGATGCTCGCAGATCTGGATACCGGGCACCGACGTGTCGATCGGCTTGAACTCCCCGCCGTTCTCGTGCTCGGGTTTGGGGTCGAACGTGTCAAGCTGACTCGGTCCGCCGCTCATCCACAGCAGGATGCACGACCGTTGCCGGGCCGGGTTCGCAGCCGTCTGCTCCGCCAGAGCCGGGAACCAGGGAGACATGGCCCCGCCGATGAATCCCGCAGTGGAGAGACGCATCCAGTCACGACGGTTCATTCGATCGATGCCACGCATGAGCTTGTCCTCGAAACAGGGAGTTCGTGGAAATGTACGTCGATCACGGCAGGAACTGTGAGTTGATTCTCTCAGAATTGGCGCCGGAAGTCGAGAAATTCCCTGAAGCTGGGCGCTGAGCAGGATGCGACCGCGCTCCGAACGAACAACAACGGCAGGTTGGAAACCTGCCCCACGGGTGGTTGAAATTGGGCTGCCAACTCGGTGCAATGGAGTGATTCCGCTACTCTCGACCGAGGTTCACGACATGCACCGACTCGCTCCGCTGTTTTCGATCGTTCTTATTGGCGTCTCAGTTCTCACGTGCAGGGCTGACAAGGCGGACTTCAATCCGGTCACGTCGGTTGAGCGGCAGCCTCTCATCGCGGCGACCAAACGGCTGATGGACGCCCTCGACTATGTCGGGGCACCGTTAAGCAATGCGGACCGTCAGGCGCTCGAAGCGGCGATGGCAGAGACCGATGAGGTGATGTGCGTCAAGGAGATCCAGAAGGTTCTGGACCCGCATTGTCTGGCGGCGGTGAAGATCAACGCAGAGAGTCGTGTCTCGGCTGGCGAGGGACCTGTCGCGAAGGAACTGGTCCAGCAGGGTTGGCGGACATTCCTCATCAAGGTCGATAATCAGGCGGGCATCACGCCGCAGTTGAAGGTCAGCAGTCCGCAGTCAGCACCCAACTACGAACGAGGCAAAGGTGCGCGCGAGCGCCCGCAGTCGGAGAGCGATCTGGTCAGTGGTGCTGAGTCCGCACAACGATTCCTGGATATCGAGTTCTTCGAGAAGCAGCCGCTCAAGCCCGAACTCTCCGGGCTGGGGGTCGAGTATCGTATCCTCCAGTTGTTCTCGCGTGATGTCGGCAAACGGGAGGCGACGTTAGAATTCCACGTGGGTCAGGGAACGCAGGACCTCGGGTTCCGCAGCGAGATCCCCATCCTCTTCGACAGTCTGCCATCGGTCGAGGTTGTGCTGGGTGTCCGAGACGAAGACGGCTCACCCACGACCGCAGCGTTCGTCATTCGAGATGAATGGGACCGCGTGTATCCCAACCCGGCACGTCGACTCGCTCCGGATTTCTTTTTTCACAATCAGATCTACCGAGCCGACGGTGAGACCATTCATCTCCCGCCGGGCAAGTTCACCGTGACCGCATCGCGAGGCCCGGAGTACCTGCCCACCACACGTGAGATCACCGTCAAGGGTGACGGGGTCAGTCAGCGTGAGGCGTTTCTCCTCGACCGTTGGATTCATCCCAAAGAGCGAGGCTGGTACTCGGGCGATCACCATGTGCATGCAGCCGGGTGTCAGCACTACGACAGCCCGACCGAAGGCGTCGCTCCGGGTGACATGCTGCGGCACATCCTCGGCGAAGACCTCAACGTCGGCTGCGTCCTGAGTTGGGGCCCTTGCTGGTACACGCAGAAGCAGTACTTCGAGGGGAAGACGTCGGCACTCTCTCGTGAGAATTACCTGATGCGATACGACGTCGAAGTGAGCGGTTTTCCGTCATCGCATGCGGGGCACCTCTGCCTGTTGCGGCTGACGGAAGACGATTATCCCGGCACCACGCTGCTCGAAGAATGGCCCAGCTGGACGTATCCCGTGTTGAAGTGGGGTAAAGATCAGGGTGGTGTCGTTGGCTACTCACACTCCGGCTGGGGTCTGGCGCTCCCCGACTACGGTCGCAATGGCGAGCGAATCCCCGGCAAGGACAAGGAAGGCCGGGCTGCGGACACTCTGCCTGACTACGCGATGCCTCCGTTCGACGGCATCGGTGCGAATGAGTACGTCGTGACGGTTGCTCATGATGTTTGTCACTTCATCTCGGCTGTCGACACGCCCGCCATCTGGGAGTTGAATGTCTGGTATCACACCCTCAACGCGGGCATGCGATGTGCCATCAGTGGCGAGACGGACTTCCCTTGCATCTACGGCGACAAAGTCGGACTGGGCCGCATCTACGTCAAGCTGCCCACTGACGAGCCGCTCGACTTCGATGCGTGGGCTCAGGGACTGAAAGCGGGACGGAGTTACTGCGGGGACGGACTCAGCCATGTCTTCGATCTCAAGGTCAATGACGTGGAACTCGGCACGCCGGGGACATCGGACGTCGTGAGTCAGCTGGACCTCGACAAGGCGGGACCGGTGACGGTGTCGTGCGAGGTCGCAGCGCTGCTGGAGCCAAAGCCGACCGACGAGACTGAACGAATCCGCAACGCTCGTTTGGATGAGAAGCCGTACTGGCACATCGAGCGTTGCCGCATCGACGACTCGCGTCGAGTGCCTGTCGAGTTGATTGTCAACGGTCAGGCTGTTCAGCGACAGGAAATCGAAGCGGACGGCGAGATCAACTCACTCACATTCGATGTCGACATTCCGCATTCCTCATGGGTCGCTGTCCGCATCCTGCCCAGCGTGCACACCAACCCGATCTACGTGACCGTCGATGACAAGCCGATTCGTGCATCCCGCAAGAGTGCACAATGGTGCCGAGATGCTGTTGATGTCTGTTGGAAGTCGAAGGAAGGCCGCATTCGCGAGGACGAACGACCGGCAGCCAAGGCAGCCTACGATGCAGCAGCAGAGATGTACGATCAAGCCATCGCGGAGAGCGTCGCGGAGTAATGGCAACATTGCGTCGTAACCGTTCTCCCGGTTGACCCGTTCCAGCCCACGGGGCGTAATCCGTGGGCTTTAGCCATTAGCCAACAGCCACTCCTCCATGAAACGTCAACGCATGATTGCCGTGCTGCCAACGTTGCTCACCCTGGGCAACGGAGCGTGCGGGTTTGGTGCGATCACGTTTGCAGCCAAGTTGGGGCCCGAGCATGCGGAGGGGAGACATCTGCTAGTCGCGTCGCTGTTGATCTTCCTCGGTATGTTGTGCGACATGCTTGATGGCAGCGCCGCCCGGTTGACCAAACAGACCAGCGACATCGGAGCCCAACTCGACAGTCTATGCGACGCGATCACCTTCGGCGTGGCTCCCGCCTTTCTGATGCTGCAGTTCGTACGGCACGAATACATGTCCGCGAATGACTCTCAGTTCTTCGTCGGGTACGTCGGTCGTTTCCTGTGGACAGTGGCTGCCCTCTACGTGATCTGCGCGATTCTCCGACTGGCCCGGTTCAACGTCGAAACTGAGGAGGAAGACACGCACGAGTTCTTCAGTGGATTGCCATCGCCGGCTGCTGCGGGGGCACTCGCATCGTTCCCAATCGGCATGCGTGAGTTACTGCGGATTGCTGCAACAACCGAATCACATCAACTGGCCATCTGGCTCGTCCCGAGCGTCAAGATCGCCATGGTGCTGGTGACGTTCGCCGTCGCCTGTTTGATGGTCTCACGCGTTCACTACCCGCATGTGTTCAATCAGTGGGTGCGAGGTAGACGGACCAGACGACAGGTCATCCATCTAGTGTTCGTTGCAGCAGCCTTCTACTGGGTGCTGGAGTTGGGCTTCCTGCTGATCTTCTGCTACTTCGCCTTCGCACCGCCGCTGAGGGCGATGTGGTCAGAAACCGTGAGCGGCAGACTTTACAGATCGCCCGACGTTTGACAGACTTGTTCTTTGGACACGTACACACACGCGAGTGAGGAAGGTGGTCAGAAGAGCCACCTCTGGCTGCCGTCTCCACCGCTCACACCGGGGACTGCGCGGCACAGATGTTTACGGGACTGGTTGAAGGACGAGGCAGGATCACCGACATCTCGTCCGGCGGTCCGTCCATTGATCTCTCGATTTCGCCTCCGTCGGAAATGGCGCATGATGCAGACGGAACTCTCGGTGCAGGCATTGGCGACAGCGTCGCCATCAACGGCTGCTGCCTGACGATCGTCCGCATCGATGACGAAGGCTGGACCTTTCAGGCGGGTGAGGAAACGCTCTCGAAGACTTCGCTGGGCAAGCTTTCGGTTGGTGATCACGTCAACCTCGAACGCTCGCTGCCCGCCAACGGACGGCTCGGTGGACACTTCGTCCAAGGGCACGTCGACGGCACTGGAACCATCGACGACATCCAACAGGACGGTGAGTGGACGACCATGTGGTTCCGGGTTCCCGAGTCGTTGACACAACAGATGGTCGGCAAAGGCTCAGTCGCGGTCGACGGCATCAGTCTGACACTGGTGAACGTCGAGCCGGAGCGATTCAGCGTCGCCCTCATCCCGCACACATTGGAAGTGACGACTCTCGGCCAACGCCAAGTGGGCGACATGGTCAACATCGAAACCGACATCCTCGGCAAGTACGTCCTCAAGATGATCAGCGAGACTGGCCACGCATGAAGAGTGCAGACCGACAGACTCGTTCTTACTTGATGGACCTGTTCGCTGAGCATGGTTTCAATCCTCGTACGGACCTGGGGCAGAACTTTCTGATCGATTTGAACATCATTGACTTCATCGTTGATGAGGCGGAGCTGACGTCGAATGATGTGGTGCTGGAGGTGGGGGCGGGCACGGGAGGGATGACGTCGTTTCTTGCTCAGACGGCTGCAGCAGTCATCTCGGTCGAACTCGACACGAACATGCACATGCTCGCGAGTCAGATTGCTGAGCCGTACGAGAATGTGACGCTGCTGCACTGTGATGCCCTCAAGAACAAGAATCACTTCAACCCGGTTGTGCTGGAAGCGGTCGAGCGTGAGTTGGCCGTTGATCCGAATCGGCGATTGAAGCTGGTCGCGAACCTGCCCTACAGCATCGCGACTCCCGTCATCTCGAATCTCGTTGCGACAGACCTCGATTGGAATCGCATGGTGGTGACGATTCAGTACGAATTGGGCGAACGGATGCGAGCGAGGCCGTCGACATCACACTATGGGTCCCTCTCGGTCTGGTTGCAGTCGCAGTGCCGCGTCAAGCTGCTCAAGAAGCTGGGGCCAACCGTCTTCTGGCCTCGCCCGCAGGTCAATTCGGCCATCATGAAGATCACCCCCAACCGAGGAGCAGCAGCCCAGATTGCAGACCGCCGGTTCTTCCAGGATTACATCCGCCGTCTGTTCCACCAACGCCGCAAGCTCCTGCGAAGCGTCCTCGTCGGCATGTACCGCAAGCAGTTGGCCAAGTCAGAGATCGACGAGTTACTCAACTCAATGGACTTCGGAGGCAACGCCCGTGCCGAGGAATTGTCAGTGGAGACACACGTCGATCTGGCGAACCAGTTACACGCAAGGATTCACGAGGAGATCAAAGCGTGACACAAGAAGCAAAGAAGGTTGGAACACTAATTTCCACTAATCTTCACTAATGGCCGAATGACGATTGGACGGCATTCCAGAGAAAGCAATGAGTGGGAATTAGCGGAGATTCGTGTTCCCCTCAACTCGATCTGTCACAGACTTCCCAATTCAGTCGTTGATCGAAAAAAGCCAGTACACGAACAACATCAAATCACACCCACTTGAAAATACATCTGATTCACGACGGAGTTCAATATGGAATCACGCATTCTGCAAACTGGTCTCACGTTTGACGATGTGTTGCTCGTTCCTGCGTACAGCGAAGTGTTACCGGCTGAGGTCGATACTGCGTCGCGGCTCACGCGGAACATTCCGCTGAATGTGCCCGTGCTGTCGAGCCCGATGGACACTGTCACCGAGAGTGAGATGGCGATCGGCATGGCCCAGGAGGGGGGCATCGGCATTATTCATAAGAACCTCTCGGTCGATCAGCAGGCGATGGAGGTCGACCGGGTGAAGCGGAGCGAGCATGGCGTGATCGTCGACCCGGTCACGTTGCCGCCCGATGCGACGGTTGGTGAGGCTGCTGAGATCATGGACCGGCGGAATATTGGAGGAGTTCCGATTACGGAAAATGGGAAACTCAAGGGGATTATTACACGGCGAGATATGCGGTTTCTCGACTCGAACGAAACCCGCATCGCAGAGGTGATGACCAAGGAAAACCTTGTCACCGCAGGGGAACACACCGATCTCAAGGACGCAGAACGCATTCTCCGAGAGAACAAGGTCGAGAAACTGCTCCTGGTTGACGATCAATATCAATTACGAGGGTTGATCACGATTAAGGACATCGACAAGACCCAACGATTCCCCCGGGCATCAAAAGATGATCGTGGGAGATTGCGGGTCGGGGCGGCGGTGGGAGTCGGCGACTTCCAACGAGCCGCCACGCTCATCGAAGCAGGGGTTGATGTGCTGGTCGTGGACAGTGCTCACGGGCACACGAAAAACGTGCTCGATACGGTTCGGGAGATCAAGGGGCAGTGGTCAATCGACGTCATCGCCGGTAACGTGGCGACGACCGAGGGGGCACGCGATCTCATCGAAGCCGGAGTGGATGCGGTGAAGGTCGGGATCGGACCCGGTTCGATCTGCACGACGCGCGTCGTCTCCGGTGTAGGGGTGCCCCAACTGACAGCGATCAGCAACGCCGTCGAAGCAGTTGCCGGAACAGACGTGCCGGTGATTGCAGACGGGGGGATTCGATACAGCGGAGATATCACGAAGGCACTCGCAGCGGGTGCTCACACGGTCATGCTGGGGGGCTTGCTGGCCGGTCTCGACGAGAGTCCGGGCGACATGATCCTCTATCAAGGCCGAACGTTTAAGCGGTATCGAGGCATGGGCTCAATGGGAGCCATGGTGCAGGGGAGTAGCGAGCGGTACCGGCAAAGCGGCGACACGGATTCAAAAGGACGTCAGAAACTTGTTCCGGAGGGAGTCGAAGGGCGAGTGCCGTACAAAGGTCCGTTGAATGGACTGTTGTATCAGTTGATCGGCGGACTGCGGGCCGGGATGGGGTATCTCGGTGTGCAGACCATCGATGAGCTGCGGGAAAACGCGAAGTTCCTGAAAGTCTCGGCCGCGACGGTGAGGGAGAACCACCCGCATGACATTGCCATCACACAGGAAGCTCCGAACTACTCGGTTGAGCATTCGCCCGATTGAGCGATCCGGATTGATTGGCTCGTTCCGATCGGCACTCTGCCTCTGTCTTGCAGCGGCTATGCTCGTCTCAATTGCAGAAGCCGGTGCCGCAAAGAGTCGACGAAAGGGTGCGATCGATCGCCTGAAGGGCCGGTCCGCCACATCCCGCTGGGAGGAGTTGCGGCAGATCTGGCGACCGTCCACGGATGTGGAAGGCGTACCTGTCATCGAGGGTGAGGAGATTCAAACGCCGCAGCAAGAAGAGCACGGACCGGGGATCGAGTCGGAGGCTCCCAGTCTGCTCGTTCCGGCCACCGCCATCGATCGTCCGATCAATCTGCCGGTGCCGGGTCTGCCGGCGCTGCCGTCAGGCGAAAGTCGCGATGCCAGCCCGTCGTTGCAGCAGCCCGTCTGGCATCTCTCACAGGACATTGGTAGTCGTCAGCCGGGTGCAGAAACTGAAATCCAGCAGACAGCCGCAATCGGCGATGTTTTGCCCAAGCCGATAACATCCATCCTGCCGTATTACGACTATCTCCCCGATGGAGAGGACCCGTGTGAGTATCTGTGTCCGCGTCCCGAGGGATGTGGAAACGATGAAGATGCTCCTCCTTGTCCGGAGTTGGTCGCTTTGCCGGACGTGTCGCTCGCCGGTCGTCACTTCGTCGACACGCATGTGCTGTGGGAGCCTGCGAACCTGTTCCATAATCCGCTGTATTTCGAGGATCATGCTCTCGAACGTTACGGCCACACGCACCACGAACTATTGCAGCCATTCGTCTCCGTTGGAAAGTTCGGCGCGCAGTTCATCGGCCTGCCGTATCAGATGGCCCTGCATCCGGCCTGGGAGTGCCAGTCAACCCTCGGTTGGCATCGCCCGGGCGAGTGCGTGCCATACCGATACCATCTGCCGCCGTGGAACACGAAAGCCGCCCTCACGGCAGCCGGCACGTACACAGGTTTGATCTTCCTGTTCCCGTGAGGTCGGGCGTGAGCGAGGCATCAGCCCTGTTCTGATCTTGTCAGCGTCTCGATCAGAATCCCGGTCGCGACGGAGACGTTGAGCGATGTCACGTCGCCGCGTGGGGTGAGACGACAGACGTCGTCGCAGTTCTTGCTCGTGAGTTGCCGCAGGCCCTTTTGCTCGTTGCCGACGACCAACAGCCACGCACGGTCGCTAGGTACGGCTGAGACATCCTTCTCGGCGTGTTCGCTGGTTCCGAGTACCCACAGGCCGGCATCTTTGGCGATCTGAAGTGACCGGCTGAGGTTGGATTGAATCGAGAACGGAACCGCCTCCAGTCCGCCCGCAGCGACGTCGTAGACCGTTGACGTGAGCGGAGCTGACTGGTCCTTTGTCATCAGGATGCCTCGCACGCCAAAGAACGCCGCCGTCCGGAAGATGGCACCGACGTTGTGCGGGTCCTGCAGATGATCGAAGGCGATCCATAGTCCATGATCGTTCGCCTCCGCGAACAGATCCTTGATCGAGACATCCTCGCGGGGTTTGACATCCGCCTCCCCGGCACCAGTGCGTCCATCTCGATCCTGTTTCCGCTTGTCGGATTGCGGTCGCGTTCGTTGCATCTCGACGCGGATGCCGTGTTCACTGGCGGCTTGTGCCACCTTGCGCCACTCGGTGTCGGCCGACTTCGCTCCGACCCTCACGGCAGAGACGTCATGGGGACGAGCCTTGATGGCTGCCAGGACGCTGTGTGGATTGCGGAGGTGAAGTGTCTGCATGGCGGCGTTGTTCAGGATGTCGAGTCAGAGGCGTGCCGCTGGCGATGCAGTTCGTAACAAACGATGCCGGCCGCCACCGCCGCGTTCAGTGACTCAAGGTTTCCGGCCTGCGGAATATGGACCGTCCCGTCGCACAGGTCAAGCAACTCCTGTGAGACGCCCGTACTCTCATTGCCAATGATGATAGCTGTCGGCTGGGTGAAGTCCCATTCGGAGATCGAGACACCGTCGCGCATTGCGGTTGCGATCACCTTCACGCCGGATGCCTTCAGCCTCTCAACTGACGCGCGAAGGTCTGCCTCTCGACAGATGGACAGATGGTTCACCGCTCCGGCCGAGCTGCGTGCGACTGCTGCAGTGACGTCTGACTGATGCTTGTCTCCAATGACCATCCCATGGAGGCCCATCACTTCCGCTGCTCGAATCATGGCTCCAAAGTTCTGCGGGTCCTGTATCCGGTCCAGCATCATGAGTGCGAGCGGCGCCGAAGGTTGCCCCAGGAGGTCGTCCAATGAGCAGAAGGGATACGGCGGCATCTTCGCCAGCATCCCCTGGTGATCGAGGGTGCCGGAAAGCTGCGTCAGCCTGACGTGCGAACTGATTGTGAATGGGACCTCCTGTAACTCCGCAAGGTGGGTGCTGTTTTGAACTTCGTCTGCATCAAGTTGATCGCTGAGGACCAGTTCCAGGATTGGCCAACGCTGTGCCTGCATCGTTTCCGTCACGAGATGTCGTCCCCACAGCCAACACCGCTGATGGTTGCCCATCACCTGTTGTTTACGTTTGGACGATCGGGAACGAGCGGACACGGGAAACTGCGATAAGAAGAGACGGGATGCAACTGGGAGAGCAAATGACGGTGTCGGAATTCTCGCGGCGTCACGCCTGTTGACACCAGTTGACCTGCCGACAAAATACACCGTACTGGATGTTCGCGGTCCCCGGTACTGAGTATCTGGTACTCCGCGAACTTACAACCCGATCGTCTGATCCGCATACTCCCCGCTGCGAAGCACGGCCTCATCCTCGCGACGGTTCACGATCGTCACGTCTCCTTGGATGACAACGTCAGCATCAAACCGAACGGCCCCCAGCACCGTCAACGATCGACACGCTTCTAGCGACGGCGGTCCCGAGGGGAACAGCGACTCGAAGCGATCCAACATCTTGTAATGGGTAGAATCGAGTTCGATGAGTGGCGGCTTTCCCTCACGTGACCCGATAAGCCGCAGGACCGAATCGTCCTCGATGGTTTCGTAGGCGTCGGAGCGCACGGCGAGCAGGTCATTTGTCGTCTTCACCGGAGAAAAGCGACTGCGAGGCACGAGCACAGCTCCGCTGTCGTCAAAGCATTCGATCGCGGCCCCCATCGCCGATTCGAGTTGAAGCACGGGCGGCGTCTCCGGCTGCTGCGGATCGATCGTCTTGCGGTTCTGAATGAGCGGCAGCGGGAGGAGTCCCCCGTGAGCGTGGAGCGCATCACGCAGGTGTTCCAGTTGAATCCAGAGATTGTTGGTGTTGAAGTAGCCGTGCAGGCTAATGTCTTGAAAGTCGTCGACATCCTCGGTCGGACATTGAGCCAGTTCACGCAGCACGAGTCGACCATCGCTCTTTCGGCGGGCGAGGTGTCCCCCCTTGCGGTCGACCTCCGTTCGGCCTGCGACTTCCATCAGGAATGATTGATCGGATTCGGCGAAGTAACGCAGCAGACGTGGATCGACGGTGGCTCCGAGGTTGTCAGCATTCGAGACAAACAGGTATCGCACTCCCTGATCCAGCAGCCGATCGAGTAATCGGTCATTGCCGAGTAACGAAGGGTACAGGTCGCCATGTCCGGGCGGACACCATTCCAGATCTGGATCGTCACGCCACGAGACGGGTGCGTGCGTCTTCGGGTCGAGTTTGGGAACCTTGTTCTGAACGAAGTCGAGTGAGCCATCATGGTTGGCAAGGTCAGGATAGCGTGCCAGATGCTCAATGCTTTCAACCCGTGTGCTGAAGCTGTTCATCAGCAGGAACACGGGGCTCTCCTGTCTGGTCTTTCGCCGGAGCCGAAGCATCTGCCGGGCGATGAGGTCGAGAAACGTGTCACGTCCGCGCACGGGCAGTAGCGACTTCGGTCCAGACAGCCCCATACTGGTGCCCAAGCCCCCGTTGAGCTTGATGACTGCAAGCTGATCCAGCAGGCGAGCGCCTTCGTCCAAGGGGTCTGCGAGTGAATCGTAGGCAACAACTCCGTCGACTGGCGCGAGGGCAGCTTCAGGAAGCAGACCGGTCTCTCCCTCCTGAAGGCGATGATTGGCATCCAGAAAGGCATCGATGGCAGACGGCGACACATTCGCCGCGAGCATCTTGCTGCGAACGAGATCGCGAGGTTCGGGAGACGAGTTTGTCATACGACGGCAACAAAGCGTGAACAGACGATTTGCTCACACCGTAGTACGCGAAACACGTTGGCAGCAACCGTTCTCACCAGAGACGATCGACCGTTGATCTGCGCATCCATTTGTAGGGGGCTCCCGGATTCGATCTCGCACCAATGTGATTCGATCAGTTTCCGTTTGTTTGAAGCTGCGCGGCGGCGATGGTGAAGATGGCACCTTCAAGCAGATGTCGTTCGATCAATGCTCCGATGGCTTCAATCTTCGTGTACTGCAGGATCAGCATGTCGCCCGGCTGGATGATGATATTCTCTCGTTCCGGTCGGCGGACGGCTTTGTACAGATCGACCTCGATCGGCACGCGTGTTCCGTTGGGGAGTTTCCGGAGGATCACGACGTGACTCGCACTAAATGTGACGTCCATGTTGAGGGCGGAGACACCGCCGATCGAGCGCGTCGCCGTATTCTGAGCAGCTTGAGAGGTTTGTGCGATCGAGATCGCTTCGAGGATTCGTAAGTCGTAATCACGGGGCAGAGTGTACTGTCCGCCGCCGAGCAGGCCGCCCGTGTAGTAGACTTCCGTCTCACGCGATTCGATGAACACGATATCACCGTCCTCTAGGATGATGTCCTGTTCGCTGAAAGCGGGTCGCTCGCCTTCTCCGAGTCGGATCGGAATCTTGATGACGTTGGGGCTCTCCACCGTCGGATCAAAGTCGAGCATCTGGTCGCGCCACAGGTCATCTTGTCCTCCGACCAGCGTTTCCTCGATTGCTGACGGATCAGCGAACTCGTCGAAAGCTGGTGACGGTTCGGGGAGGGTGGACGGCGTGCTCCAATGCGACTGTGGAGCCGTCGTGAAGGAGGTCTCCTCCGGGACGCCCATGGTTGTCGACACTCCGGAATGTCCGAAGCTCGGCTGGTTCATCGCCGGCCTGTAAGGTGATGTGTACGGCGAAGGCGAATAACCCGTGTTGACCTGCGCGGTCTCGAACGAATCGTGTCCCGTGCTCCAGCCGTAGGGGGACTGGCCACGTACAATCGGCTTGGATGTATGGCCCCAGACGGACCTGCGCCCCGAGGATGTTCTACGCAGCGACTCGGCAGGAACTGCCGGCTGAGGCCACAACGGGGAGCCGGACGACGGTTGCTGAGGGACAGTTGATGGTGTGGTTGGTTGTGGCTTAACAACTGGGGCAGGAGAGGTTGCCTCCTCCGCAGGTGTCGGTCGCGACTCGGTCGTTGATGGACGGCTGGGTGTCTCCATCGGAACCGTCATGGGGGGGGTCAGGCCACGGGGAACGGCTTCGGTTTCAGGTACGAGAGTGTCCGCCTCCACGCGGGATCGGCTTGGCGAGGTTTGCGGGATTGTTGTCGGCACAGACGGCGAAATCGTCGGCGTCGGAAGTCTCTGACTGGGCGTCAGCACATCGGCCGGCTCGGTCTTGCTTGAACCAAGTGAGGGAGCCGGCAATGTCAATAATGGCATGGACTCCAATGTCGGACACGCATCATCGAACGGGGTCGGCAAGGGGACGGTCGCTTCCCGACTGTCCCGCCGGCGAATGATGTAGATCGTATTCTTGGCATCGAGTCCCGGAAGTCCGTCTGCTCCGCCGTCTGCCTTGGCGAGTGCATGCATGACATCGTTCTCGTAGGCCGGCAGGCGAACGAGTTTCGCGGTGCCGCGTTTCGACTTGCCAATGTTGACCGTTCCCGGCTGTCCGCCGACTGCCAGTTCATTCGCCGTTTCCTGCCGAACGACAAGCACACTGTACTCGCGACGACGAGAAAGGCTGATCAGCACGCGGTCACGTTCATCATTCAACAGTTTCCTGTCGACCGTGTAAGCATGCCGGACCGCTTCCTCGGCCTCTGCGAGTGTCTTTCCATCGACGCTGATCGGTGGGACGAGTGGAAGCGAAACCGTGCCGTCATCCCGGACGGTCACCGGGTATCCAATGGTCGGAGTATCTGCGGGATTCTGCGGCAGATTGATGGGAGGGACGTCCCCGACCTGAGTCTGATCAGAGACGCCTAACGATCCCAACACTCCGGGCACGTAGACGGAGAGCACGTCGCCAGCCGCAAGCCGGTATTGATCCGGTCGTCGCTGCTCTAACAGACCAAGATTGATCGTCTTCTTGCCGGAGCGACTGGGGCCGAGGTACTCATCAGGCACGTACGCCGCCGGCACTCCGTGAAGCGGGACAAACGCCGCGCAGCCGTTGAGGCTCGCAAGGGCGAGCAGCACGGTCAACAACCATCCGTATCGACTTCTCGGAAGCAAGCTCATGGGAGTTGTTCGCTCAATAGACTGGCTGTTCATTCCGGAGTTGTCCTTAACGCCGTCAGTCCGTTGATCGCTCACGATTCTGAATGGGGCAGCGTTCACCATGTTGAGTCGACCTCGTCTCCCCAGTAGGCGTCTCGACTGCCGTTTGTTTTGATGATTCCCGTCGAATCCTCGCCCTCAAGCCCGAGTCCTGTGACGCCGGATGCCGCCACCGTGTTGTACTGATACCGACAATGGGCTGTGGCATGGGCCGCGCCGGCGGCATAGCCTGCAAACCAGTCCTGAGCATGCTGATGCCCCTCGGCGGTTCGATAACACGTCGTCCAATACTGCTCGGGTGGAACAGCGGGGACGACGCCATCTCCCCCTAATGCAATGTCAACGAACGCGGAACGGTACCCAAACTGAAAGTCGAGATTGGGTCGTTCCGGGTAACATTCCCGCATCGAGATGAAGGCCCGCTTGGCCGCTTCGTGCGTGGCGAATCGTTCATCGATACAACGTGAGTAATGTTTTCGAGGAAGGCAGAAGTAGGCGTTGCAGTCATCCGCAGCACAAGTCGCTGAGTCGCAATCGATCGACGAGTCGCACGCTGTCTGAGATATGGAGTGACATCCCCCGCACATCACAATCGCCAGACACACGGTCGTCGAAGCGACCGTTATCCGCATGAACGACTCAAACATGTTGCCGCGTGATGTCATCATTCGCCTGCGGGCTCTGAAAACGATTCGGAGAGGGCAGGATGCCCCTGACCGGCGAAACTGGCCGCTCGTGACTACCGGCGATGAGTGACACATCGCGCGCATTGCCTGAACGACAGTCTCTTTGGAGATATCGGCTCAGGCTTGGACCGATATTGACGGTTTTTCGGTCTGGGCAAACTTTGCGGATCACGATGACTTTGCAGTCAATCGCCGATCAACGTAAGTGCCCCTGGGAGAACCACATGCATCCGAAGACAGTCAACTATTGGGCGACGGACGGAGTGCCGAGAGGCGAGTCGGCGTGCACGATGGTGATAGGTTGACCACTGAGCAGTGGGTTCCCGGCGACCTCGAAGCCCTGATCGTGGGCGAACTCCTGCAGTTCGCGATGGAGTACAAAGCTATCCGGATAGACAAAAAATGTCAGCGTCGCATCCCGATCCGCTTCGCGAATTGCTGACAGGAATCGACTATTCGGCTGAAGGGCATCGGCTGCCGATTCCGTGACGAGGTTCTCTTGAGGAATGAACTGCCAGATGGAAAGTCGTGCGCCAATCGTTGCACGACCATACTTCAGTTCCTCGACCAGAGTCGGTGTGACGCGATCGACGACGTATTCCATCTTGAATCCCTGAATCGGACCGAGCGTGCCCGAGTACTGCTGCGACGTCAGGAGTCTCTTCAGGATCATCTGCCGTTTGGAAAGGAACGATTCCAAAAGTTCGTCAGTGGGGACGACGGCCACTCGGTCGCCCGTGAGGAGAAACAGAATCTGCTTCCCGCTGACCTGTTTTCCTACCGGGTTGAGCTTGTGTTTGAGGACAGTGGTGTTCGGCTGCTCAGTCTCTGCCTCGTCGAGAGTGACTTGCAAGCTCGCCAGTTCACGCTGCGTCGTGTTGAGGGTCTCATCCAGCGCGGCGATTGCCTGCGAGCCCTGCGAAAGCCGGGATCGCTCCCTTTCCAAATCCTGTTGGGATTGAATGACCGATTGACGAACGAGTGTTGCACGAGATGCGAGTTGCTGTTCTTCGGAGACCAGCTGTGCTCGTTGGGCTTCCAACTGAGAAACGGTTGCCTGCAACTCCTTCACACGACCGACCAGCTCTTCCGACAGCACGGGCGGCGCGATGCTCTCCCCCTCCAGAATAGGGAGTTCCAGTTCAGGTTCCAGGGTCGTCTCGAAGATGTCCGGCAAAGGGACGATCGAAGCCGAAGCGACTGCCTGCGTCTCGCTGTTCGTATCCGCCAGTTTCGCTGGCGCACGGCTCACCTTCATCCCGGCGACCACAATGAGAATGATCAGAATCCCCACGATGTTTGCCAGAATGTCAAGAAACGAGTCCGATCCGAACACGATCTCGTCTTGTCGATGTCGTTTGCTCATGAATCCCCCACGACTCCTCGCCTGCGCTTCACTCCAGGGTGAGTTCGACGTCACTGTGCAGGTCCCATTGTCCGACGATCGGCTTGAGACGTTCGTAGAACTGGTTGCCCCCGGGACTCACAACAAACTTGACGGACGGCAGCCAATAAAAACTCCGTGGTGGTTCACCCCAACTGTTGACGTGTTGGCTCATGTGAACACTCAGGAGTTGCCGTAACTCTTCGGCCGAGATGCCCTGCGTGATGGGGAACGATGTTTCATCAGCGATCGTGACCTGCGTCGACGACACCCGGATCAGCACTTCCCGCTCATAGCCGATTTCGCCCGCGTGAGAGTGTTTCTGCCAGGAAGGTTGCTTGTTGGAGATCTCCAGTTCCTGTCGACCCAATGCACGCCATGACTCATCGACATCCGATCCCGAGGGTAAATCTGACCGGTTCGACAATGCCGATCCGTGAGCGTCTCTTGGCGAAGACAACGATTCGCCAATGCTCGGAAACGGATCTGACGATCGATTGTCGGAACGTGCGAGAGGCAACTGTTCTGGCAATGGTGCGCCAGGAACTTGCGAATCGAACAACTCGACATCGTTTGAAAGGCTTGACTGAAGATCGGGCAGCTCTTGTGGACCATTTGTAACTGGTTCACGGCGGAATCGCTGTCCGAGGATGGTCACGTAGCGTTCGTCGTCCGATGGCGGTCGCAATGGCGACATGCCCTGTTCAATCGCGCGGCGAGCAATCTCGCGTTGTTCCGGCGGCAGCAGGGCGATCATCTCCTCACGCTCTTTGAGCATTTGCTCGACCATCGTGTGACAGATTCGCGTCGCCTCCGTGTCAGTTTCCGGCCAGATGAACTCCTGATCGTCGCTCACGAGTTCGTAGCCGAACGAGTCTCCCGCAGCGTCGAGGTATTTCCTGACCACATAGTAAGTCGGGACGCCTCGCGGACGGATGACCACAAGAAGGTACGGTTCACCGCTGTATGCTGGGTTCGCCGAGCGCGCATCAACACGTTGCCAATACTTCGTCAATGCACTCGCGGTTGTTCGCAGGGGGTTACTTCGGACCGGGAAGCCCATCAGGTCGACGAGGCGGATCGTCACGCCTTCGGAAGCAAAGGTGACTCCTTCCTCCGTGCATTCGAGGATGATCGGACGCCTAGCAGTGCCCGTGCGTCCGTCGTACGGCATGATCGTGAACTTCGAGTCAGCGTTCGCAATGCGTTCGCGAGCTTCGTCGATCTCCCGGCGATAGACATCGGCCTGCTCGGTCGCATCCTGTTGCTGACGTTTGAGCCGATCAAACTCGCTGACGAGTTGACGCTTCTCCTCCTCGACGGTGTCCGCCTCGCTCTTCATCTGGTCAAGAGATTGAGCATCCGCCTCAATGGTCGCCCTCAGTTGTTCGACATAAGACCGTTGGACGTCAACGCCCGCCGTCAGCTTGGTGTGAAGTGCCTGCAAGCCTGCCAGTCTCTCACGCCATTCCTCGTTCGGGTCAACGAGCGGAGCTTCCGGTTCGGCTGCCGTGGGCAACGCGATCGGCGGTTCATCCTCCTGTGGCACGAACTGCGGCGCAGCGGGTCGCGGCTCCGGCTCTTCTACGATCGGTTCAACGATCACAGTCGCGATGGCCTCGGCCTGTTGATGACGGATGCGGCGGGTCGTTACCAATAGCAGTAGAATCAGCGCGCCCATCGCGCAGATGAGCACGGCCAGAAAGGGGAACAGTGAGACGGTGTTTTCCGTCCTGTGAGCGCGTCTGCTCATGGGGGTTCATCCGCCTCAGGCCGCTTTGGGTTTGGCTCGGGCCGTCAACAGGTGCACAGCGGCCGTGAGATTGTGAAGTGTTTCCTCAAACGTCTCTGCGGCCCGGACGGCTTCGAGGTTGGTCGAGAGCTGCTGCTCAACATTGATGAGCTGCTGCTCCTGATCGGCCAGACGGACCAACTGCTCGGTGAAGCCGGCCAGTTGCTGCATCTGCGCGTCAACCCGTTGAGACGAGGATTCGAGTGCGGTCAGCCATGACTGCATTCGTTCGTCCAATTGTTCGAGCAGGTCCTCCGTGCGGGCGTCATGCGCCTGGACGACGGACTGCAAACTCTCCCGGATGCCGTTCCACATCTCCTGTTGCTGATTCTGCGACTGTTCGCTTTGCAGGTCCCGGCGAGCAGCATCGAATTCGAGTGCTTCCTGAAACTGTGTGGAGGCTTTCTCGAAGGCTCCCAGGAACTCCTGACGAACCTCGCGCAATTGGGACGCATGTTCGCCGAGTGTTGCTTCCACTCCGTTGCCGAGATGCGATGTGAGTGCCTGCTGCTGTGCGTCGAGTGTTTCCGACCAACGCTCCCGCAGGCCGTCCATCGAGTCGCGCCAGAGTGTTGTTTGATCCTCAATGAGCGACTCGGTTCGATCGAGCAGCTGCCGGGCAGCGGTCGTCTGCGCTTCGTGCACCGGGTCTGCCCCGATTGAGTCTGCGAGAAACAATGGCAACAACTGCGTCAGACTGATCTGCTCGACGTCTGCGAGGAGTCGCTGTTCCGAGCGTTTGATCCAGTCATACGTGAAGACCAGGATGAGAGAGAACGACATGGCCACGGTTGTCGTGTCGAACGCGACAGACAAGCCGCCGGTGACCGTGTTCAAGGACGTGTCAAGCTGCTCCGGGGTGACGTTGGCGATGGCGAGCGTGATGCCGATCACGGTGCCGAGGAAGCCGATGATGGGCACGGCCCAGTTGATCGTGAGCAGCAACGAGAAGGATTCAAACAGCCGGTCGATCGCTGCTTCGGAGAGATATTTCAGGTGCTCCTCCAATCCGCGTGCGGACTGTCTGGTGCGGACGTATTCACAGGCGTTTCTCAGGCGGACATTGAGGAGGCTGTGTCGCTGTGAGACCGGAACATCCCGAAGTGCGAAGTCGAGATCATTCAGACAGACGTTGACGTCGTGACCTTGCTGATCGGTCAGCACGAGGGAGTCGAAAATGTTGTTTTTGACCGAAGCTCGCTCCGACCGCAGTCGCCACCAGCGGGAGATGAGCATGGCCATTCCCACGCAGAACAGACCGACCAGCAGGTACTCCAGTGGATGGCTGCAAAAATACCTCTTGGCGGTCTCCGAGTACCCCGGGAGATAGGGAATGGCTGCGTAAAACCCAAAGGTCGCTGCGAGTCCCCACAGGATGGGTGAGGTCCACCAGGACGGATTTGGAGACGAGTTTTCGGCCGAGCGGTCGGCGGACGGAGACTGTGAGACAGGCACGCGAATTCCCCCTCTTGAGAGGCGTGCATTCCTTCCCCTGTACGCGAAAGCCTCGCGCAGAATGGAACTTCGCCCCCCTGACAATTGGTTCCGCCTGTCTCATCGACAGAATCCACCTGATTCGTTCACTCGATTCCTTCCCCGGATTTCCAATCGGCAAAAACTGCTGTAGATTCACTTTCCCTGAGTTGCTACGTTCCGTCTTCTGGAGTTTATCCACGGAGGTCGCTGCGTTTTGGAGACTTGTCAGAGGTAGAGATTCATGACTGGTTACACTGTCCACACAGGTGCGAGCGAAAAGTTTGTCGAAGGTTGGGACAAGGTTTTCGGCGACCAGAAAAAGAAGCCCGGCAAAAAGACCGCCGGCTCACAGAAGCCCAAAGCCAAGGCCCCCGCGAAGTCGAAAAAGCGTAAGTGACAAATCACGCTCGGGCGAGAAGGTTCGCGTTCAAACCTCCCTCACCGTGTGATCCCACAGCCCCATCTCTCGCCCGTCCGGCGAACACCATGCCATTTCTGCAAGGAGGCAGCTATGTCTGATGAACTGAGCATCAATTCCGAGGAAATCGAACTCTCCTCCGACGCGGCAGGCGACGAGGAATTCGAGGAAATCTCCAGCGACGAGGTCGATCGTGTCGTCGAAGCGATCGATGAACTCATCGCAACCATCCAAAGCGAAAACATTCAGGCAATCCTCGAAGACGCCTCGAACAGCATCTTCGCTCTCGTCTACGACGAAGAGGATCTGGAAGCGATGGAAGACGAGATTCAGGACGAAGCCGCCTGACACGAATTCTCGTTTGAAGAAATCAAAGAGGTCGTCAGCCCGTCATGGTTGACGGCCTCTTTCATTGCCCAAGTTGTTCTGCCGCCCAAATGGCAAGTTGTTCGCGGTTGATCTTCACGTTGTGACGTGTGTCAACGGGGAGCGAACGATGGAACAGAATCTTCTCAATGGACGCCGTCAGCTTATTGCGGACGGCGATGCCGAGAAGCTCCTGACGAAATCTCGCCTCGTCAGCGGACGTCTCTGGGTAATGTCCCGGTTCCGGTTCGACGACGATCGCCGGACGTTGCGACGGTCGATCACCCAATGCAACGAGAGCGCTGCGATACACGTTGGGGTGTTCGTTGAAAATCGCTTCACAACGGACGGAGAACGTGCGTCCCTTTGCCGTATGCACGATGTGAGCCTTGCGGCCGCAGAACCAGAGTCGACCGTCCTCGTCGAGATAGCCCACGTCTCCCATGCGGTGCCAGAACGAGGTGTCGGCGTCTGCGATCTTGGCGAGTGCCGTTGCTGTCGGCTGGCGATCGTACTCGCGGGTGGCGGAACGGCTGCGGACGATGATCTCGCCAATCTCGCCTGTGGGGAGTTGCGTGGCCTCGTTGATCGATGCAATCGGCCCGTCGGTGATCTCGATGATGCGGACCTCGACATCGGGGAACGGTCGACCGACGCACGTGCCAGCTCCCTGTCGGGTCTGCTCAGCGGTTCCGTGGAGGACCTGATCGGAACTGATGGACGCAACCGGAAGACATTCGGTCGCACCGTAGGGGGTGTGCAGTTCGGCCCCTTCGCGTGTCATCGCTCGGCTCATCCGTTCCAACACATGATTCGGCACCGGACCGCCCGCTGACATGCCTCGAAGCAGGGTCGGGAACGTGACGTCCTGCTCCTCGCAGTGCCGTCCGACCTTGTTCCAGAACGCGGGTGATCCGAACGCCTGCGTGACGTTCCAATCGCTGATGTGCTGAATGATGTTCTCCGGATTGACGTCCGCCGGCCGGGTCGGGTCCATGTCAGGGATGACGGTTGTGACACCCATCGCTGCATTGAACAGACCGAACAACGGGAACCCCGGCAAGTCGACCTCTCCCGGTTCGACGCCGTAGAAGTCGCGAATCATGTCCACCTGCGCATCGAACATGCCGTGTTCGTAGACGACTCCTTTCGGCGTGCCCGTGCTGCCACTGGTGTAGATCACCGCGGCCGGGTCCTTCGCTTTGGTCTCAACCATCTCGAACGGACCGGCGGTCTGTGCGAGCTGACGATACGTTTGACCGCCCCAGAACCAACGGCGACCGACTGTCACATTCAAGCGAGCCTGCGGGAATCGGCGTCGGTTCGCCAGGCGGGCCACGTGGACGATCGGGATGGCGACGAATCCATCCGGCTGGACCTCTTCGAGACAGCGGAAGATGTTCGTGCGGCCCATACCCGGATCAATGAGCACGATCGTCACCCCCGCCTTGAACAGGGCAAACGTGAGCGCGAGAAACTCACGACTGAAGGGCACGAAGAGTACCATCCGCATGCCGGGCTTCACGCCCATCTGGACAAACCCATTGGCGAGGCGGTCGCATTCCTCGTCAAACTGGCGAAAGGTCCACACCTCGTACTGGTAGGAGCCGTCTTTACGCCTGCCGCGCGGCTGCACGACCGCGTCCCGGTCAGGAGCATTGACGGCTGACTCTGCCAAACGTGAAGCAATGTTGACGATCTGTGACATGCGACGCTGATACGTCTCAACAGCATCGGATGTCAAGTCGGCCGGGATATGTCCTAAGCGCTGCCGGTTGCTCCCGGTTCGGCTTCGGACGCGGCATCCGTTGAATCGGCCGGACTGTCGTCACTGGCCGACGGCTTGCCGACAAAGGTGCCCGGCTTGAGTTGGGGCCCCGTCTTGTACTCGGCAAGGATCGCTTCGAGTTGATCTGCGTTCATCACTTCGATTTCGATCAGGTCGCGAGTAATGTGCTCCAACACCTCGCGACGTCGCGTGAGCACATCAGCGGCAGTCTCCATGCACTCGTCAACAATACGTTTGATCTCGAGATCGACATCCCTGCGAGTCGCTTCGCTGTGTGTGTCACCACCTGCCCGTGGCGTGGCGGTGCCAAGAAACGGAGACGAGTTCGTCTCACGCAAGTTGACGCGTCCCATCTTAGGGCTCATGCCGAACTCGGTGACCATCCGTCGGGCGATGTCAGTCGCCCGTTCGAGGTCGTTTTGCGCTCCGGTCGATGTTTCCTGGAAAACGATTTCCTCTGCAGCAATGCCGCCGAGCAAGGTGCAGATGCGATGTTCCAGTTCGGTCTGAGTGACAAGGTGTCGATCATCATCAGGACGTTGGAGCATGTAACCGAGTGCTCCGAATCCTCGGGGAATGATGGAGATTTTGTGCACGGGGTCAGTATTCGGCAGGCTACAGGCGACGAGTGCGTGTCCGCATTCGTGATAGGCGACACGCCGTTTCTCTTCCTCGTCGATAATACGTGTCGGCTTCTCCAGTCCGGCGACCACGCGTTCGATCCCTTCCTCGAAGTCGGACATCGCGACAGCCTTCTTGTCCTGCCGGGCAGCGAGCAAGGCCGCTTCGTTCACCAGGTTCGCGAGGTCTGCACCGACGAAACCGGGCGTGAGTTTGGCGATGCGTCCGAGATGCACATCGTCGCCCATTTTGATTTTGGCTGCATGGACTTTCAGGATCGCCTCGCGTCCCGTGTAGGACGGACGATCGACAAGCACATGACGGTCGAAGCGACCGGGTCGCATGAGGGCTGGGTCGAGTGTCTCTGGGCGGTTGGTCGCGCCCATGACGATCACGCTTTGATCGGACGAGAACCCATCCATCTCCACGAGCAGTGCATTGAGTGTCTGCTCACGCTCATCCTGACCGCCGGGCAATCCGCTGCCGCGAACCTTGCCGAGTGCGTCCAATTCGTCGATGAAAATGATAGCCGGGGCCTTCGCGGCCGCTTGGGCGAACATGTCACGCACACGGGCCGCTCCGACTCCGACGAACATCTCGACGAAGTCTGAGCCGGACAGGCTGAAGAACGGGACGCCCGCTTCGCCTGCGACTGCTTTGGCGAGGAGTGTCTTCCCTGTCCCCGGAGGTCCGACGAGGAGCACACCTCGCGGGATGCGTCCTCCGAGTGCCTGATACTTCGCGGGTGTCCGCAGGAACTCAACGACCTCACGCAGTTCGTCGACCGCTTCGTCGATGCCGGCCACATCATCGAATGTCACCTTGACGTCATCGTCAGACATCAACCGACCGCGACTGCGACCGAAGCTCATCGCCGCACCTGCTCCAAATCGCCGGAACATGGCAATGAACAACACCACGATGAGAGCCAGCATCGTTAACGGAAACACGAGTTGCACCCAGTCCGGCGGTCGGACCGAGCCACTCAGGTCGATTTGCTTTTCCTTCAAGAGTGCCGTCAGCGCTTCGATGTCCGGCTCCGGCAATCCCATAATCGGGATCGTGTACTTCTTCAGCGGCTCGTTTGATGCTTTTGCGGTCTCATCCGTCTTCGTTTCTTCCTCGGAATCGCTTTTCGACCCGAAGGGGAGCGTCTCCTTGGGAGCGGGCTGATTCTGGAACGTGATTTCGTACAGACCGATCGTCAATTCGTGGACATTCGATTTGTCGAACTCGGGTTGATCCCCCTCCAGTCCGGCGACGAACTCGCTGTAGCTCAGTTCCTTGCCCTGATTGAGTGACTGCAGGTACGTCGACATCACGACGACGAGCACAACCCCCAAGATGACGTACAGCAGGACCGGTTGTGAGTTTCCCTTATCTCCCCGCTGAGGCCCGGGATTCTCGGGAGGGGGGGTGTCGGAATCAGCCATTTCAGAGCTTCCAGCTTTGTCGGCGGTGAGGATGGTTGCCGTGCGATCAGGAAGGCGAATCAGCAACTGCCTTGCAAACACGATCAGTACGGAACTGTAGGTCGCATCTGCGAAGTGGTCAACAAGCGTTGGGCTGTCGATTCTCGGTCGCGGATGTTGACAAGTGACAGATCGCGATCCGGCTTCGCTTGTCGGACAGTCTCGAGAGACCAATGGGATTGTCCCATGAGTGATCGACAGACTGGGTCCGGCCATTTCGCATCTTGCGGCGTTTTGGCGAGCGGCCTAGAATCCTTTCGGGAACTGAGGTTACGTCCGATCGGCGATGGTCGTTCGATGGCTTTCACGAGGCCGCGTGGACTCCTCAGATCGAAACATGCGGCTGCGGCGTTCATGCGTCCAAGTCTCATCTGCCCGTCGAGAGTGTGGACGGAGCCTGCGGGGACCCACCTGTGTCAATCAAACGCATCGCGATTCTCGGATCAACCGGTTCGATCGGAACCAGTTGTCTCGATGTCGTTCGCGCTCTCGCAGAGCGGGTGCAGGTGCATGGATTGACGGCTCATACCCGCTGGCGGGAACTCTCGCGGCAGTGTCAGGAGTTCGACGCCCGACAGATCGCGTTGGGGGATACGGACATCTCCGCTGCCATTCACAACGGTTGCTTTGGATCTGCGAATGTCTCTTACGGACAGGAAGGGATCGAGCGAGTTGCGACCCATCCGGATGTCGACTTCGTGGTGTCGGGAATCGTGGGAGCCGCTGGACTTCGGGGAACGTGGGCCGCTGTGCAGGCGGGCAAGTCGATCGGGCTGGCCAACAAGGAGACACTGGTCGTCGCCGGTTCGATCATCGCTGAACAATTGCGGAAGACCGATGCCTCGCTGATTCCCATCGACAGCGAACACAGTGCGATCTTTCAGGCCCTTCAATGCGGACGACGGTCAGATGTCAAACGGGTCATTCTCACGGCGAGCGGCGGACCGTTTCGCGGATGGTCGACGTCGCAACTCTCTGACGTGACGCCTGAAAAGGCACTCGCCCATCCCACGTGGGACATGGGCCCTAAGATTACCGTCGACTCAGCGACCATGATGAACAAGGCACTGGAGGTCATCGAGGCTCGGTGGTTGTTCGATCTGGACGTCGATCAGATTGACGTGGTGATTCATCCTCAGTCGATCGTGCATTCGATGGTCGAGTTCGTAGACGGCTCGGTGATGGCACAAATGTCGCCTCCCGATATGCGACTCCCGATTCAGTATGCACTGACGTACCCCGAGCGACAAACGGGGATCAGTCCGAGAATGGATTTCACTCAATCACACACGCTCGAGTTCATTCCGCCGGATCACGAGGCGTTTCCGGCACTCGATCTCGGTTTCGAAGTCGCCCGGCGTGGCGGCACATGTGGAGCGGTCCTGAACGCGGCGAACGAAGTCGCCGTCAGCCGCTTTCTCGATGGCGACCTCCGCTTTGTGGACATCCCGCGTGTCTGTAAAGAGGTCCTCAACAATCACGATTATGATCGGCAGCCTTCGCTGGACGAACTCTTTCGTCAGGATGCGTGGGCGCGGCAGGAGACGAAAACGTGGCGATAATCGCATTGGACGTGGCCAGCCTGACAGGCACTGTGACGAACGTTCTCACAGTTGCGATCGGTCTTGGACTAGTGATCTTCTTTCATGAACTGGGGCACTTCGCCGTCGCCAAGTGGTGTGATGTCCTCGTCGAACGGTTCAGCATCGGCTTCGGGCCCATCCTCTGGCGAAAGAAATGGGGCGAGACGGAGTACGCCCTGTCGATCATCCCCTTCGGCGGTTACGTCAAGATGCTCGGTCAGGACGACATGGACCCGAGCCAACTCAGCAGCGAGGAGATCGCTGAGAATCCCCGCTCCTACACTGCCAAAAATGTCCTCCAGCGAATGGCCATCATCTCGGCGGGCGTGATCATGAACGTCGTGACGGGGTTGCTGTTTTTCATGTTCGCGTTTCGCTCGGGGATCGACACGACGCCCGCGATCATCGGCGACCTGCAGGTCGGCATGCCCGCGTGGACAGCCGGGATGCGATCCGGCGATCGCATCGCCGAGATCAACGAACGAGACATCAAGGACTTCAACGACCTGATGCGGGCGACAGCTCTGACGTCGGGCAATCTATCGATCAGCGCCGTTCGTCCCGACGGTGCGGTCTATTCGGTGTCGCTGGAACCAGATGTGTCGGGGACTCGCCGCAGGATCGGGATCACTCCCTCAGAAGGCCTGATTGTCTATGACGGTTCGAACTTCCCGGCAATCGTGCCGGCATCCGCCGCAGCGCAGGCCAATCCGCCGTTTGAGACGAACGACGAAATCATCGCGGCGAACGGCGAAGCGTTGGACTCGTTCGCAGAACTTTCCCGTCGTCTCAGTCAGGATCGTGGCGAGACACTGACGGTGACGGTCCTTCGCCGTTCGGGTGATGGCAAGGATGCGACGTCGCAGGAAGTGGATATCTCGATCCCCCCGGAGCCGTTTCGGACTCTGGGACTGACGATGGACGCCAGTAATCTCGTCGCCGTGCAGGATCACTCACCCGCTGCCAAGGCCGACTTGAAAGTTGGTGATCGCCTCGCGTCGGTCGACGGCTTGGATATCGGTGGCGACATCGATCCGCTTCGCCTGCCGGACTACTTCGGGGAACGTCATGGTCAGGAAGTCGTCGTGGGCATCAAGCGCAATGCACCCGGCGGACAGGCGGAGACGACCGAAGTCACCATCATCCCGGAAGACCGGGGCGGCTGGATCGAGCCACCGGTCTTGGAAGACAGCCCGATCGCCATCTCGTCGATCGGTGTCGCTTACCATCTGCAACCGGTCGTCCTCGCGGTCGCTGACTCGCTCGCTGAACAATCCTCGGAACAGCCACTTGAGCCGACAGATCAAGCTGAGTCCGAGGAAGGGAGCGATGCTGACGCCGCTGAGTCGACCAGGGGGATTCAACGGTCCGATGAGTTGACCAAACTCGAACTCATCTTGCCGGAAGGAGCGGAACCGGACGGCATCAAGGACAAAGCGATTGCGATCGAAATCGGCGAAACCAACCTGGCATACGCGTTCTGGCAGATGCAGCAACTCCCCAATCGCGACGTTCGCCTGACGGTTCAGACTCCCGGTTCAGATGTCACGAGGACAATTGACCTCGAAACTCAACAGGCGGAAGACTGGTTCCTCCCGACCGCACGAGGACTGCGTCTCTTCCCGATTTCGGTTCCCCGTCGGGCGGAGACGTTCTCGCAGGCATTCATGATGGGCTGGCATCACACGCGCACATCCATCATCGACATCTATCTGACGCTGCGGAATCTCGTGACCCGGCAGCTCTCGGTGAAGGAACTCCACGGCCCGTTGGGCATCGTCAAGGTCGCCAGCGACGTTGCTGACGTGGGCATCGCTCCGTTCCTGCTGTTCCTGGGCTTTCTCAGTATCAATCTCGCGGTCCTCAATTTTCTGCCAATTCCCATCCTCGACGGCGGACACATGGTCTTCCTGATCTGGGAGGCGGTGACGCGTCGCAAGCCGAGCGAGCAAGTGGTCGTCGCCGCATCGCTGTTCGGGATGACGTTCATCGTCGCGTTGATGGCGCTGGTGCTGTATCTTGATATCTCACGCTGGTATTCAGGCACCATGTAAGCGACGGGGATCGTTCATGTCACACGAATCGACTCAGGAGAGCAGGCGGAGACGGATCGAAATATCACAGCTGATTCGACTGACCGTTATCTGCTCGACATTGGCACTACTCGCAGCGCCAATGCCGTCTAGCGCTGCTGACATCGTTCCTGAAGGGGCAGAGGTCGAGGAACTCTGGAACGAGGGGGAGTTCACCGAAGGCGTCGCTGTCGCGCCGGACGCGACGATCTACTTCAGCGACATCCCCGAAGTCAACAAGGGACGCATTCTCAAGTTCGATCCGGCGACAGGTCAGACGACCGTCTTCTGTGCCGACAGCGGCAAAAGCAACGGCCTGATGTTCGACCGCGAGGGGCGGCTCATCGCGGCCTGCGGCGCGAATGTGGGGCATCAAGCGTTGTGCGAATTCATGCCCGATGGCAGCTCGAAGGCGATCGTCGGAAAGTTTGTAGGCAAGGTCTTCAACTCTCCCAACGACATAGTGATCCTCCCGAATGGCCGGATTTACTTTACCGACCCCCGATATGTGGGTGACGAGCCAATCGAACTCGATCACATGAGCGTGTTTCTCTACGTGCCGTCAACGAAAGAACTCAGCCGCGCCAGCCATGGGATTACGAAGCCGAATGGCATCGTGTCCTCACCTGATGGCCGGACGCTCTACGTGTCGGAGAACAACAACGGTGGTGATTTCGGCGGACAAGAGCAGCAGTCTCGTCGCCAACTACTCGCATGTACGATTCTCAAGGACAGCACACTTGGGGCACCTCGCGTTCTCGTCGACTTCGGCGACAAGGGGGGCATCGACGGGATGACAGTTGATCAGAAGGGACACATCTACGCGGCCGTGCGTGAGCCGTCGCGGCCAGGGATCGTGGTGTTCGACCCGGAAGGCAAGGAGGTTGCCTACATCAAGACGGATGTGCTGCCGTCCAACTGCTGTTTCGGTCGCGGCGACGAAGCCAGCACGTTGTACATCACCGCCGGCGGTGGGTTGTACCGCATTCCGCTGATCCTTCCGGGGTTTCACCCCGCGACCGCAGAGATCGAATAGTCCACTCGCGTTTGCACTCAGCGATTGATCGTGTACTCTGGCGAGCATGACTTCGTTCAGATCTCTCTCTCGTCCACTTTTGTTGGGCGTTCTTCTCACATCTCTCGTCGGGTGTCAGCGATCGGATTCGTATCCGAGCCGTCCGATTACGCTCGTCGTGCCCTGGGCAGCGGGCGGCGGCACGGATCGTGTTTCGCGGCAGATGGCGGCTCATCTAGAGCAGGAGCTGCATGTGCCGGTCAATGTCATCAACGCGACCGGTGGCAAGGGGGTGACGGGGCACAGTCGCGGGATGACCGCGCGGCCCGATGGTTACACGATCCAGATGGCGACCCTCGAACTGAACATGATGCACTGGACGGGTCTCACCGATCTGACTCATGAAGACTGCATCCCGTTGATGTCTCTCAACGAGGACTATGCGGCACTGTTCGTGAGAACTGACGCTCCGTGGAAGACGCTGGGTGAGTTGGAGCAGGACATTCGTGACAACCCGGGATCGCTGCAAGCGTCCGGGACATCGAGCGGCGGGGCGTGGCATCTCGCCTTGGCGGGATGGCTGATGGCAGCCGACTTTGACGTCGATGACGTCGTGTGGATCTCGTCGACCGGCTCGAATCCGTCACTGCAGGAACTCATCAGCGGCGGGATCGACATGGTCTGCTGCAGTCTGCCGGAGGCGGAAACGCTGTACGCAGCGGGTCAGGTGCGGGCGATTGGCGTGATGTCACCGAAGCCCGTTCCCGGTTACGAGGAGGTGCCGACGTTTGAGGATCAGGGCCGCGACTGGACCCTCGGCGGCTGGCGGGCACTCGTTCTCCCCTTGGGAACTCCTGAACACATCGTCGTGACACTCCGGGACGCGGTGCGGAAGATTCTGAAAGGGGAAACCTCCATCGCCAACAACACGAACGGCACCGCAGCCGGGCAGGCTCAACAGACGTTCCCGCAATTCATGGATGCTGCCGGCTTCGACCGCACCTACCGCGAAGGGGAGGAGTTGCAGGCCTTCTTTAACGAAACCGATGAGAAGTTCGGCACCCTGTTGACCACGGAGGCAATGCGATCGGTGAACAGCGAGCGATACAACTCGATGGCATGGCCGACGATGCTGCTGGTGCTGATCGGATTGACTCTCGTGGCGATTGCCGCTGTCCGAGTCATCGGGGCAAACAAGCAATCCGACTCCGCAGAGATGTGTCAGGCGATGGACAGCGAAACATCGGTGGCCATCTCCGGCCGTGGCGTGTTGAACTTTGTGTTGATCGTCGGCGGAGTTGTTCTGTACTGCGCGGTTGTCGAGCAGGCCGGGTTTCTCCTCGCCGCGGGCGGTTTGTTGTTTCTCATGTTGCTGAGTCTGGGAACTCGGATTTGGGTCAGCGCAGCGATCACGGTCGTCTGTGTGCCGATTGTCTGGCAACTCTTCGCGGGACTACTGCGAGTCCCGTTGCCTCCTGGCGAATGGGGGCTGTAATCCGTGACTGAAGTCTTGCAGATCGCGATCGAGCAGGTGCTCGCCGCCGACACACTTGTGATCATTCTGATCTCGGCCATTTACGGCATCTTCGTCGGGTCGATCCCCGGATTGACCGCGACGATGGCTGTGGCCTTGATGGTGCCGCTGACGTTCTTTCTCAGCGATGTGCAGGCGGTCTCGGCGATCGTCACGACCGTGACGTGCAGCATATTTGCGGGTGACATCCCCTCGACACTTGTGCGAATCCCCGGCACTCCCGCCTCTGCCGCCTATGCGTCGGATGCTTATGCCCTGACGCTCCGAGGACTGCACGCCAAGGCGTTAAAAGTCTGCCTGCTGTTCAGCATCCTCGGCGGACTTTTCGGAACGATCACTTTGGCGGTTGCTGCCCCGCAACTCGCGGCCTTCGCAACGCAGTTCACGAGTTATGAGTACTTCTGGCTGTATGTGCTGGGACTGACGTGTGCCGCGATTGTCTCAGACGACTCCCGTCTCAAAGGGGCGCTCGCCTTGTTCATTGGTCTGCTGTTGTCCACGGTTGGACTCGGCACGGACTACAGCGTCCCGCGACTGACATTCGGATTTGATCAACTCATCACGGGCATCAACTTCATTCCGGCGATGATCGGCCTGTTCGGGATGTCTGAGGTGCTTCGCAACGCCCTCGTGATTCCGCAGGCGAATGCAATCGAGGCATCGGCAACACCGACGAGTGAAGTGACGACACAGCCGGCAGCTGCCGACGATGTGACGCCCGGGACCTTTCGCTTCGCTTTTCAACGGAAGTTCTCGCTGTTGCGAAGCAGCGTGATCGGTTCGATCGTCGGGATGCTGCCCGGTGCCGGCGCCGACATCGCCGCTTGGATCGCTTATGCCGTCTCCAAGCGATTCTCGAAGACACCAGAAGAATACGGGAAAGGTTCACTCGAAGGCATCGGTGATGCGACGGGTGCCAACAATGCTGCACTTGGCAGCGCTTGGATTCCCGCCCTCGTGTTCGGCATCCCCGGCGACTCGGTGACAGCGATCGCCATTGGCGTGCTGTTGATGAAGAACATCACGCCGGGACCGAACATCTTCGATGCCTCGGAGGACCCTGCACAGGCTGCGCTCGTTTTCGGCGTGTATGTCACGTTCGTCGTCGCCAATCTTGTGTTGTGGCCGCTGGGGTTGTTGGCCATCCGTGCGGGAGGCGTGCTCGTTCGCATTCCGCGTCGAATTCTACTGCCCTTGATCGTGCTGTTTTGTGTGATCGGCTCCTATGCCCTCAATGGCAGCTACTTCGACGTCACAGTGATGATGGCAATGGGAGTCTTCGGCTTTGTTCTGGAGCGATTCGGTGTCCCTTTGGCTCCGATTGTTCTCGGTCTCATTCTGGGGGGAGAAGTCGAGCACAAGTTTTTGCAGTGCATCACGAAGGACCCGTCGATCGGCGCCTTTTTCAGTGGCCCCATCACGATCGGACTGGCCCTGATCTGCATCGGACTCTGGATCGGCCCGGTCGTCATCTCTGCATTGAGGCGCACGACACGGCTTACCGAGTAGGACCGGACGGGCTGTTCGAGACCGAGAGTTGGCAGGACCGTCGCTGATTCCCTGCGAACCTCGCCGTTGATTGGAAGTCCTTCCTCTGCCGGGTTATGATGTCTTCGTTGCTTTTTGTGTTTTGTTGATTGATTTCCAATACTGCTTGTCGTCGGCGACGACGGAGGGAACGACAAATGACAACGTCAAAATCAGCTTTTCACAGGTTTGGAGCACTTGCGGTCCTGATGATGCTTCCCGCACTCATTCTGTCGGGGTGCGACAAGGTGCCGACGTTCCAGGAACTCACAGGGAATGAGGCGAAACCGGAGCCAGCGCCGGCTCCAGTTGTCGAACCGCCACCGCCGCCGCAAGCAGCTGAGCCGGTCGCCAAGCCGCCCGCGCCGAAAACTCCCGAAGAGATTTACGAGGAGTTTTTGGCGAAGGAGCAGGCGCAGCGTAAGGATGAAGACATCGCCAAGCTGGCCGAGTTTGATCCGAGTCTCCGCAGCCAGATTCAGGAACTCGATATGTCGCGGAGCCAGATGAGTGACAAAGGAGCGGCGATGTTGACGGCCTTTCCAAAAGTCGAAGATCTCAATATCGACTACACGGGGGTCACTTCGGTCGGTCTGGCCGAAGTCGGCAAGCTGACGGGCCTGAAACATCTCTCCCTGGCGAAGACCAGGATCAATGAGACCGCGTTGGAAGGGATCGATGGCCTGACGGACCTTGAGTATCTCGACATCAGTCAGACGTCGTCTGATGACTTGTCATTTCAACACCTTGTCGGAATGAAGAACCTGCAGGTCCTCAGGATTACTGATATGCCTCATCTGCGGGGGCAGGGACTGGCGGAATTGGCAAATCGCGGAGTCCTGTCGAATCTTCGTGAGCTTTACGCTCCCAACACAAAAATCGGCAACTACGGCCTGGAGGCTCTGGAGAAGTTGCCTCATCTCCAGATTCTCAACCTGAATAACGCGGCAGTGAACGATATTCACATGCCCCTGATTGGCAGCCGACGAGAACTCGTCACGCTCTATCTGGAGCGGAACACCATCAGCAGCCAGGGGGTCAAATCACTTGCCAAGTTGAAGAATCTGGAGACTCTGAGTCTGGCGAATTGCAAGTCGGTTCAGGATGAGGCGTTCAATTTCATCAAGAACCTGAAAACCCTCACGCTCCTGAATGTCAGCGGGACAGGGGTCACACCTGACGCCGTCAAGATGCTTCAGGAGAAGTTCCTGCCCGACACGGAGATCAAGTACGACAAACCGAATTGACCGATTCCCAGCGGTTTGAAATAGATTGATGCGAACGTCTCCGTGATCGGATGGAGACCGCAGCTTCGTGGTCGACGTGAGATGACCGCGCACACTTTGAATTGAGGATAATGATGGCGGCTCGTAAGGGAGAGATGTTTGCCGGACTGACCGTGGCTTTAGTCACCCCGTTTCGTGATGGCGAGATCGATGAAGCGGCGCTTCGCAGGCTCGTCGACTACCATGTGGAAGCGGGCACCGAGTGTGTCAGCCCCTGCGGGACCACCGGGGAGAGCCCGACGCTCACGCACGACGAACATGATCGTGTCATCGGTATTGTCTGCGAACAGGCGGCCGGTCGCATCAAGGTCATGGCCGGCACGGGGTCGAACAGCACACGGGAGGCGGTCCGCCTCACACGTCGTGCGCAGGAGTCCGGGGCCGATGGGTCCCTGCTCGTCGCCCCGTACTACAACAAACCCATGCAGGAGGGGTTCTACGAGCACTTCAAGGCGATCTCGGAAGCAGCCGACCTGCCGCTGGTGCTCTATAACATCCCCGGGCGAACAGCAAAGAACATGGAGCCCGACACCATCTGTCGGCTTGGGGAACTCTCCAATATCGTCGCCGTCAAGGAGTCCACCGGCTCGATGGATCAGGCGTCTCAGATTCTCTCCGGCAGCGACCTCACGGTCCTCTCCGGCGACGACAGCCTGACCCTGCCGTTACTGGCACTCGGAGGGAGCGGCGTCGTCTCGGTGGCCGGGAACATCGTGCCTCAAGATGTGCGTCGCCTCATTCTTGCCTGGAAAGAGGGGAACATCCCCGATGCTCAGAAGTGGCATCACAAGCTGTTTCCACTCTGTCGCGATATGCTGGGGTTGGCGACCAATCCGATTCCGATCAAGGCCGCCATGTCGCTCCTCGGTCGCGACACGGGCGAAGTCCGATCGCCACTCACACCACTCCCGGACGCCGACCGCGCCAAACTCAAGGCAACGCTTGACGCCTATGGATTGAAGACCTCGTAACGGCCGATGATGTCAGATAGATCGCGGTTTCGACCTGCTGTGGATCGAATTCTACTTCGACGAGGGTCGTCACGCCGTGACCGGTCGAATCGTTGAAGCCCTTGCGGAGATGAATCCGCCACAGTGATGAACGGTCGAGTTGGTCAATCCGGGTCGGCTCTGAAGGCAGATACGTGACGATTGACTCACCAGGCTTGAGGACTTCGCCAAGTCGTTGATCCCGCAGGTCCCACTCGCTGCTGAGCGGATGGTCGAACATGTGAACGGGCGGATGCTCTGATGAACGGGAGTGGATCAGATTATTTGTCAGGGTCTGCGACTCGGTTTCGTCGAAGTCACGCTTGAACAACAGCATCGGGTCGAGGGGGGCGATCTGCTGATCGTCGGAGAGATTCGTCAGCCGAACCCAGAGTTTCAATACCGGAGAGCTTGCCTTGCGGGTTTGCTTTTCATCGCCCGAGAAGTGCACAAACTCCAACGGCTCATACGAAACGCGAAGCGGCTCGACGAGGATATGGCCGAACTGCTGTGGTCGCCCCAACGGGAGTGTGTGTCCCGGCGGAAGGCCTGCATGCTCCGGGACGTATCGAAACTCGTTGGCCTCCAAAGGCTCGACGTCCGGCAGGTTTTCAAGTTCATGAGACTTGGATTGCATGGCCGCGATGACGAGGTAGAGACATGCAAGCGTAACCGCACTGGCATAACTCGCAAGCAGAATCATCGCCAGTCGAGGGCGCCGGTCGGAGACAGCGGACGCCGAGGGTGAGGGGGCACCTGTGGAAGACTGCGTCTCGTGCGGCGTGGCGTCTCGTGCGTCCCCGGTCAGCCGTGAACGGCCGTGTGGGCCGCCGAGGACATGACTGTCGTTGACCGTCGGCTCAACGGAGACATCCCGACCGGCTGTGGATCTCGCTGACCCCTCCGAAGCTTCCTCATCCGAGGGACTGCTGAGGATGCGGGACCAAGAGATCTTTGACGAATCGACGTGCTCATCAACGTGATCCAGGTCGACTCGTGAATCGCCCGGTCGATGTCCGTAAGTGGGACTTGGCATGAACAGAATTCCGTTGTTCGGAAAAGTGACTGACCGCGTTTCGGAGGCTGAATCATCGCGTCGCTCAACGATTCAACCCGGCCACTGCCGACCAGTCTATTCTTTCCTGACCATCCAGAGGACGCAACCTTTCACGTTCCGCGAACGGCATCATTGCCAGAATTGGGACCGACGTGCGGGCCCTGATCTCTGCAATTGTGCTCTCCGAGACGGCATCCGTCACCGGGCGAATCTGATTGATCACCAGACCGGCGATTGGCAGGTTTCGCGACTGGGCCACCGAGACGGTCAGCAGCGTGTGATTGATGGCTCCCAGCACGAGCGGACAGACGATGAGGAGTGGAAACCCGATGTCGCCTGCGAGGTCCGCCACCGTTTGCCGATCCGACAGGGGGCACAGCAGTCCGCCGACGCCTTCGACGCACAACAGCTCGACCCTGTCGCTCCACCAGTCCACACCACCACGCAGTAACTCCTCGTCGATCTCACGTCCGGCCAGCCGGGCAGCGGACGACGGAGCCAACGGAGCATCAAACGTCTGCGGACAGATCCGTTCCTGCGGAAACTGACCACCGAGCGCTTCAGCGAGAACGTTGACATCCTCCCACGACCGGGTCTGGTCAGCTGCCAACAAACTCCCCGAGCAGACCGGCTTGTAACAACCGACACGCACTCCCTGCGAACGAAGGTCACGCACGATGAGATTCGTGCAATGCGTCTTACCGGCGTCGGTGTCGGTGGCAGTAATAAAAAGTCCCCGCATCGCATCGTCCCCTTCAAGGCCAAACGATCACGACACAGGATACCGAATCCCACGACACGAGCGAATGCCCCGCCCGCTGACTTCTCCGAAGCTGGCATCCGATCGAGCGACGAGGTCGGGGCGGTTGATGCACGTTCAGTGCTTACGTGCACGTCAGACATGCCGGTCTCGTTCCTCCGTCTCATCGGCCACTCCTCGCACGTCCGCCGTTCGGTCGAAACGGAACGTTGTCGAAGATAGACTGCGTTTGCCATCACTTTATACACGAATCAGCGAGCACTTCTCATGAGCACACAACCTGTACGAGCGGCGATGATTGGATTGGGGTTCGGGGCGGAGTTTATTCCGATCTATCAGGCTCATCCGGATGCAGAGGTGACAGCCATCTGTCGGCGGAATGAAGCCGAGATGAACAAGGTGGGCGACCAGTTCGGGATCGCGAAGCGGTTCACCCGTTACGAGGATGTGCTGGCTGACCCGGAGATCGACTTTGTGCATATCAACAGTCCGATCCCGGATCATGCGTGGATGAGCCTCGAAGCACTCAAGGCGGGCAAGCATGTGATGTGCACGGTGCCGATGGCGACCACCATTGAGGATTGCGACAAGGTCTGTCAGGCGGTCGCGGACACGGGCCGGAAGTACATGATGGCGGAGACGGTGGTCTACAGCCGCGAGTTTCTGTTCATCAAGGAGATGTACGAGAAGGGCGAGCTCGGCAAGATTCAGTTCATGAAGGCATCGCACCCGCAGGACATGGATGGCTGGCCGTCGTACTGGGAAGAGATGATCCCCATGCACTACGCGACGCACGTCGTCAGCCCGGTGCTGGGTTTGGTCGATGGACGGGCGGAGTACGTGAGTTGCTTTGGCAGCGGCACCGTGCGTGATGACATCGCGAAAAAGTCGGGCAACAAGTTCGCGGTCGAGTCGTGCCACATTCAGATTGCAGACAGCGACATCGCTGCCCAGATCTGGCGGTTCCTGTACGACACAGCTCGGCAGTACCGCGAGAGCTTCGATGTCTACGGCACCAAGAAGTCATTCGAGTGGACGCTGATCGAGCACGAGCCGCACGTCATTCACACAGCGAAAAAGCCCGAGCCGGAGATTCCGGAGAAGGTCGAAGTGCCGGACTACGCACACCTGCTGCCCGAGCCGATCCAGCGATTCACGCTGCCGCAGGAGATTCACGACGCGGAGCACCTGTCGTTCATCCAGGGGGGGGGGCACGGCGGCTCACACCCGCACCTCGTGAACGAGTTCGTCTCCGCACTGCGGGAAGATCGTGACCCGTGGCCGAACGCGACGCAGTCTGCCAACTGGACGTGTGTCGGCATCTGTGCCCATCAGTCCGCGACGAAGGGGGGCGAGATCGTGCAGCTGCCGGAGTTCACGCTCGCCTAGGCAGCTGAATGTTGTCGCGTTTCGGAAGTCACGGTTTCGCCCAACTGAAAGTGCACGACCTTCGTCAGGCTGCGGCGGAGGGCGGGGGCGTAGCGGAGCAGGCCCCAGCGTTGAGGCTCCCAGTCGCCGGGGCGCCATTCGTTTTTGACGGTGATGCGGGGGTCCCAGGCTTCGATGGTTTTGGGGTTGTCGAGGCCCCAATGCAGGGAGGCACCGGTCCGGCGGAGAGCGGGGGAGAGCGTTCCCCACACACGGCGGACGAACGTCGACCATGCCTCGATGATCAGTTCGCCACCGGTGAATTCCTTCACCAACGTTTGCAGCAGTCTCTGGACCGAGTCCTGATCGAGGTACATCAGCAGTCCCTCGGCAATCACCAGCACCTGCTCGTCGGCAACCCGCGGGATCTGTTCCAGCCACGACGGATTGGTGACGTCAGCATCGAGAGTTGTGTGCTGTTTGTGTGAGTTGCTCGCATCGTCGAAGTTTGCCAACAGCTCTCGCTTCAATGCGATGACGGATGGCAGATCAATGTCGAACCAGCGGAGTGACTCCTGCGGCTCGACACGCCAGAATCTGGTGCAGAGTCCGGCACCCAGATTGAGCACCAGCGCCCGGGGATGACGGCTGAGGAAATCGTTGACGGCATCGTCGAAGATGAGCGTCCTTGCCTGACAGCCCACCTTGTTCCAGCGGTCGCGTGCGACTTCATGCGGATCAAAGTCGAGCAGTTGTGCCAGTTCGACCCCCCGCTCATCTCGGAAGGCCGGATTGGTGCTTTGTGACTCTACGACGCGGGCGGCCAAGGGAATCAGGAGCGTCTCACAGACTCCATTGAGGCAATCAGTCGACAATTGGGCCCGCTTGGTCATGTTCACATTCCGTTGATGAGACAGCATTGATCCGAACACGAAGTGTGCTGGTATCAGTTTGACGTGAGAGAAAGTCGCTTCCGCGCACTCGTGAAATCCGGCGGAGATGCGTGTCTGTGTCGAGCCACGATTCTCCCGGCTGCTCTACGCGGCCGCAGGAGTCACGATGTCCTCGTGAATCTCGATTTGTCGATGCAGATTTTCGCTCATGTCAGGCAAGTACGTCTCCCATGAGCGGTTCGGTGATTCGTTAGCGAATTCCGGGTATCGGTTGCCAATGTGGTCGAGCAGACGGCTCCCCATCTCAGACATGACACCCAGGTGCCTGACGACGGTGGCTGAAATCTCATCCTGAATCTGCTCCTGATTCCGTCGGAGTGTTTCCAGGACGGTGAACATCCGATCTTCCAGGTCCGGCTGGGCCACGTTCATCAGCAGATGCTCGTGACCTCGGTCGTGCATCAGGTTGTTGAGACGTTCGTCCATCGACACGCCAGCAGAGGCCACTCCGCCCGGCATGGATGTCACGACGGCGTGGTAGCGTGAGGACACCATGAGGTCCGCACAACGCAGAATGCTCACAAACTGACAGACGTCGTACTCGCTGGACAGGAACGTGGGCGTGCCGCCCAACATTCCAGACAGACGTCGCATGGCAAACTGATCCAGCCGCTCACTCGCCGCGATGACCGGGAAGTACCCGCGCTTCTTGCAGAAGGCACTGATCGCACCAGCCCAGGCCCGGAGGTAGCAATCAAACTTCGCTTCGACTTCACGATTGGACTGGAAGAAGAACACTCGCGCATAGTGGCTGTTGCGGTACAAGCCAAGGAGCCTCGCCATGCTCTTGCGGACATGAATCTGAACCGGCCACCAGAAGGGATTGATCGGGCAGGCGATCAGCAGCGGTTCGCCTCGCCAACCTTGCTTACGGAGTTCCCATTCGCCGTACTCGCGGGGAAGCGGCTCGAAGGTCCAGGCAGTGTCGGTCCCGGTGTCCGATTTCAGTCCGAGCAGTTTGAGGCGGTCCGTCGACTCCTGATTGCGGGTGACGATGTACGAGTCCCGGCAGTGTTGGGTGACCATGTCAGTCAACACGGGCGTCATGTCCCCCGCTTCCGCTCCGTAGGCGATCGACAGTCGGTCGTTTGCGGAGGCGAGTCCCATTGCACCGACCATCAACGCGGAAAGCAGATCGGTGAATTTACTTTTGAAAGTCGATCCTTCGCAGGCGATCACGCCGTCGTACTGGGGGACAAGTCCGTTGAGGTAGCGGGGGAACAGGACCTGTGGCTGGAGTTTGTGCGAGTCTCCGAAGTAGGTGTTCGCTCGGGGGTCTTCGTAGCGGAAGACGGCTGCCTCAACTCGATCCGCTCCGAGAAGATGGTTGACCTGGCGGATCATCTCCTCGACACGGACGTCGGCCCCCATGTTGTAGGCGCCGTTGTAGCCGGCGAAGAGCAATTTCAGCTTGTCACCCGGCTGGTGTTCTTCCGACGTCTGTTTTAACCGGTTGAGTTGAGCGCGCTCGATCGTCCGACTCATCCAGTCGATCATCCATGCATCCACCATGCCCACTCTCCTCGCCTCAGCCCGCTGATTGCAATTGTCAGACTTCCGTTGGTCTGCTCTGAACCGATCCAACCCCGGCCTTCAAGATTTGCAGAAGCACACGGTGTCGGGCAACGTGCTTCCCTAACCGTCGCGACTGTTTCCGGATTCCCAATCCGAATATGCGGAGTATCCGGACTGGACGACTTGTGCGGGTCAGTCCGAGATCAACTTCGGCGTTGGGGGCGAATGCACTCCACGCATTCTGAAGCACTGAGGATGATCGACCGGAGCGACGTACAGTCATGCGGGTTGTGACACACAAGCCTGCTTGTCTGTTCGATAATTGTCGATCTCTCACGTCCGTGGCAGCGTTTCCTGACGATACATCCTAGAGACATTTTTGACGGCGTCGTTGTGATTGAGGCCGTCTCAACCCCGAATCTGGTGTGGGGATTTCACCCTCCCCGGGTGAACCGGACAAGGATCACAAAGAGGCATGTTCAGCAGGGAGGCTGGCCAATGAAGATGCCCGTTGCGGCACGGATGTTCCTGCTTCTTCTGGTGGCAGGCATCCAGACGTCCTGTTTGACTTCATCGGCTGATGCTGATGACGGACAATGCGCCAGCCAGCCCGTTTGCAATCGCGTGTATGTCATCCGTGGGGCCGCCGGCTGGTGGCCCATGCTGCACAAGATGGAGGAGCGTCTCCGACGAGCCGGGTATGAACCGGACGTCTACCATTTCTGTCAGGTCAACGACGCGGTTGACAATCTCATCGAACGCAGACGATGTGGAACTGAAGTCGGCCCCGTGCGGATCATCGGCTACAGCCTCGGTGCACATGGCGCCTACAACATGGCGATGCAGGTCAAGCCGTACGGAATCTGTGTCGACCGCTTGCTGCTGATCGAGTGCTTCTCTTACCCGACCATCACATCGAACGTTCGATGCTGTCTCAACATCTACGAGACGCGACGCACCGACGGATGGAATATCTTCCGGGGCACGCCCGTTCTGCGAGAGTCATGCGATACTCAGTTGGTCAACTTGAACGTTGCCACCAATCCACGATGGAAGAATGTGAGAAGCTGCAATCACTTCACTATGGCCGATAACGCACGCGTGCAGAACACGGTCGTCCATCTCCTCTCCTGCGACTGCGTCTGGCGACACCGGTCCGAGCCGGGCTGCGATCATCCCTGACGCTTACCATGAAACCGGACACTCCAACAAAAGCACCCCGGCTGCTTCGAGCAACCGGGGTGCTTCGTGTTTGGGAGCTGCCGAGTCGCGTTAGTCCTGCGGTTCGTCGATCGTGAATGGAGCACGCACGACTGGCTTCTCAATGACGCCGGAACGGATGAGGCTCACCGGCACGCGGCGACGCACCACCTTGCCGTCCTCGATCACACGGATCTTCTGGAGGTTCTTTTTGAACAACCGGCGTGAGATCCCGGTCGGCTTGCGACCGTTACCGCCAAGGTACTTCGCCTTACCGCGATAGATGATGCTGTTACCAAAGGTCGGCTTGTTCTCGCCGTACGCTTCGAGTTGCTTTGCTCGCTTGATCCGCTTGTTCTTTTTGAGAGTGCTCATTGGTCAAAAATGATCAATCTGTGCGACGCGTAAGTCGCTAGTGTGATAGTGATTCAGTCGAGCAAAGGAGTGTACAGGATGCCATCCGCGTTTGCCAAGTGCAGACGGGAAAAATCAAATTACCATCCCGCCATCGACCTGCAACGTCGCTCCGGTCGTGAAGCTGCTCGCATCTGAGGCGAAGTACAGGGCGGCTCCGATCAGTTCCTCCGTCTCGCCCACGCGGCCGAGGGCCTTCATACTGGTCGACATCTTCTCAGCCTTCGGATCAGCCCACAACGCTTCGCTGAGTTTCGTCTTGATCACTCCGGGGCAAATGCAGTTCACGCGGATCTTCTGACGGCCCAATTCACGAGCCATCACCTTCGTCAGCATGATCACGGCTGCCTTTGAGACCGAGTAGATGCCCTGCATGGGTGACGCAGTCAGCCCGGCGACGGAGGCAATATTGAGGATGGATCCCCCCTGCCCCGTTGCGATCATCCGCTGTGCGACCAGTCGGGAGAGCATGTACGGTCCCTTGAGGTTGACGTCCATCGTCTTGTCCCACGCCCAGTCCTCCGACTCGACAATCGGTCCATAGTACGGGTTGGTCCCCGCATTGTTGACCAGCACATTCACCGTGCCGAACTTCTCCTCTGCCGTGTTGACCAACCGCTCGATGTCCTCCGCCTGTCCGATGTGAGCCGCGACGCCCAGCAGTTTCGCGTCGTCTCCCGTTAACTGCCCGAGAGCCTCGTCCACGTTCTCCTGCTTGCGACTGCAGATGACCACATTCGCACCCGCATGCAGGTACCCCTGAGCAATCGCCAACCCGATGCCGCGCGTGCCCCCCGTGATCAGGGCCGTCTTGCCGTCCAAGGTGAAACGATCGCTCATGGGATTTCTTTCATTGTTGAATCATCGAGAGAACGGGCAAATTGCTCGTGAGGGGCGCGACTGGTATAGTGGCCCACCCTCTCTGGAATTGCAAACAATGCGACTTTTTCGACGTGAAGGACAGTCTCACCATGAGTGATCAGGAACTCGTTGCGTATTCGACCGAAGGCGATGTTGCCGTTTTGACCATCAACAACCCGCCGGTCAACGCGCTCTCCCCCGGAGTCCCGGAAGGCATTCGTGACGGCGTGGCGAAGGCGGCAGCCGACGATGCGATCAAGGCGGTCGTGGTCATTGGCGGCGGACGGACCTTCATCGCCGGGGCCGACATCAAGGAGTTCGGCAAGATCACCTCCGGTCAGAAAGAGCCGGACATCGGCTTCAACGAAATCCTCAACGACGTCGAAAGTTGTGACAAGCCGGTCGTCGCAGCCATTCATGGCACAGCCCTCGGCGGCGGACTGGAGACCGCGATGGCCTGTCATTACCGCGTCGCTGTTCCCGATGCGATGGTCGGTCAGCCGGAGGTCAAACTCGGCATCATCCCCGGAGCGGGCGGCACTCAGCGTCTGCCCCGCCTCTGCGGCGTCGCCAAAGCCGCAGAGATTTGTGCTTCCGGCCGCATGGTCAAGGCGAAGGAAGCCCTCGATAGTGGCATCGTCGACAAGCTTGTCGACGGAGATCTGCTTGAAGGGGCCATCGAATTCGCCCGGGAACAGGCAGCGACCGGCGAGTCGCCTCGCCGTACGCGTGACATTCAGGACCGCTTCGGCAACGAAGCCGAGTACAAGATGATGCTGCAAGGCATCCGTCAGGAGTGTGCCAAGCGGGCCCGAGGCATGCAGGCACCACAACGCAACGTCGACGCGGTCGAACTCGCCCCGCAGTTGCCCTTCATGGAAGGTCTGGAGAAGGAAGCGGAGATCTTTAAGGAGTGTCTCTTCTCCGACGAGTCGAAGGCCATGATCCATGTGTTCTTCGGCGAGCGAACCGTCGCCAAGGTACCCGGCATCGGCAAGGAGACGCCCCGGCTGGAAATCAAACAGGCAGCCGTCATCGGAGCCGGCACGATGGGGGGCGGCATCGCCATGAACTACGCCAACGCAGGCATCCCCGTGCTCCTCAAGGAGACCGAGCATGAACGCCTCGACAAGGGCGTCGCCATCATCCGCAAGAACTACGAGTCGACAGTCGCGAAGGGCAAGCTGACCGAAGAGAAAATGGAACAGAGGATGTCGCTGATCAAGCCGACGACGTCCTACGATGGCTTCGAGAACGCGGACATCATCGTCGAGGCAGTCTTCGAGAACATGGCTCTCAAGAAGCAGGTCTTCGGCGAGATCGACGAGATCGCGAAGGACGATTGCATCCTCGCATCGAACACCTCGACGCTCGACATCGACGAGATCGCAGCAGCGACCAAACGGCCCGCGAGCGTCATCGGGCATCACTTCTTCAGCCCGGCCAACATCATGCCGTTGATCGAGATCGTCCGCGGCAAGGAGACCAGCGACACGGTCATCGCCACGTCGATGGACCTCGCCAAGGGGCTTCGCAAGACGGGCGTGCTTGTCGGCAACTGCTTCGGCTTCGTCGGTAACCGCATGTTCGAGCAGTACCAACGGCAGGCCCAGTTCCTCATCGAAGAGGGAGCCACCATCGAGCATGTCGACAAGGTGATGTACGACTGGGGCATGGCGATGGGGCCACTCGCCGTCGCTGACCTCGCGGGCATCGACGTCGGCATCCGTGTGCATCAGGAGAACGTCGATCAGATTCCCGACGGCTACCGTACTGCACTCGTGGGACAGAAACTGTTCGACATGGGCCGCTACGGCCAGAAGACCGGAGCCGGATGGTACAAGTACGAAGGCCGCACTCCTGTCTCCGACCCGGAGATCAACCAACTCGTCATCGACACGGCCAGGGAAGCCGGTATCGAGCAACGGGAGATTGGCGATCAGGAGATCCTCGAACGCTGCCTGTACTCACTCGTCAACGAGGGAGCGAAGCTGCTCGAAGAGGGCATCGCCCTGCGATCGGTCGACATCGACATGATTTACATCATGGGTTACGGCTTCCCGGCCTTCCGTGGGGGCCCAATGAAGGCAGCCGACATCATCGGCCTTAAAGAAGTCTACGACCGCGTCTGCCACTACAACGACCAATACGGCCAATGGTGGGAACCCGCCCCGCTGCTCAAGCAACTCGCTGAGAGCGACGCGACGTTCACGCAGTATGACATGCAGCGGGCGAAGTGAGTGCGCGGCCGAACGGGGGCAGGCACCAATTCGTGACTCACACACACCGAGTTCAGGTCACGCTACCACCGAATTGGTGCCTGACCCCTTCCAATCAGTGAGAAACACCATGTCCGACTCAGCCACCGTTGCCGTCTCCACCAAAGCCCCCGATGACGATGTCAAGCGACGCGTCCTCGAACTGGCCGACACGCCTGAGGCTCGTGAACTCAAGTTCAAACTGGCAGCCGCCTATCGCATGCTGGCTGATCGGGGACTCGATGAAGGCGTTGCCGGTCACATCAGTCTGCGGGTCCCCGGGGCGCCGGATCACTTCTGGGTCAACCCGTTCGGCGTGCTGTTCGAGGAGATCACCGCTGACCAACTTGTGATCGTCAACGAGAAGGGACAGATCGTTGACGGCTGGCCGCTGATCAACCTCGCCGGCTTCATGATCCACTCAGCGATCCATCAGGCACGACCGGACGTCAATTGTGCGGTCCACTCTCACTCGCCCGCCGGGTCGACCTTCTCCGCCCTCGGCATCGAACTCAAGATGCTCGATCAGGTCACCTGCTCGTTCTTCGAGGACCACTCGGTCTACAACGAGTACGAAGGCGTCGTCGTGAACGAGCAAATGGCGGGCGGCATCGTCAAAGCGGTCGGCAATAACCGGGCCTGTATCCTCGTGAACCACGGCCTGATCACCTGTGCATCCACGATCGAGCAGGCAATGACCGACTTCATCGACCTCGAACGCAGCTGCGAACTCAACCTGCGTGCCCTGTCCACCGGCCAGCCACTCATCGAAGTCCCCCCAGAGGCGGCCCGTCAGGTGAAGTCAATCTACGCCAACGACCGCCGCTGGCCCTTCATGTGGCAAGCCTACATCCGCCAGCTAAGCCGACGCATCAACACAGAATTCGCCCCCGCCAGCTGGGGCGGCGTCGCAGGAGTCCCAACGACCGAGATGGTGCGTATGAATCTCACACAGATGAAGGCGAATTCGTGAGCCGAGACAAAACTCATCGCTGAGTTGCGATGTACCGCATCTTACTGGCCGGGACAATCATTCAGTCTTAAAGAACTCGAAAGTTCCGTCGGACTTGAAAACCACCTTTCTCCGACCGTCCTCCTGCCCCACTCCGGGGACCGCGGGCGTGTCTGGAGAATGAACCAGCGCTTCGCTGCATCGAATTGACCCCTTTGACTGCCAAACATAAATCGTCCTCTCAGACGTCGAACCGTCCTTCTGAGTTTTCTTAAACTTGAAGCGTAAGTACTTCCCATCGTCGAGGTCCTGTTGACTGTCGGCCCAAGGGATCCATGCGTCGACTTGCTCGATACCTACGGTTTTGCCTCGTGGGACCGAAGCATTGTGCCCCCTCTTGTCCGGATTCTCGAAATTGCGAAACTCAACTAAGCCGTTCGTTTCGTTCGCTATCGACGTAATGTGTGTAACGCCAGCGCTTGACAGTGACACAAAACTACATGAAATGACGATTGCCCAAAATGATGTTCGCAACATCCGTATCCTCCAAGATTGACATACGGGATTCCTCTTTTTCTATGACGAATTGGGGGGATTTGTCAGCGTCCGAATTGTTGGCTCGTCTCAGCACATCGTCAAGTTGTAATCTCGCCTTTCGCACCTGTGGAAAATCTTTGATTGAGGCGTCTTTCCAGCGTGAGACAATGCGTTGTTTGCAAAAAGAATTCGTGTCGACTCGGACATCTGGTTTTTGGGGCGGCTGCAATCGACGACGGATCAGAATAGAAGCGACGTGTGGCGGTGGTTGACCTGCGGGAGCCCACAGGCCATTCGCTTGGGACTCCACTTCGCTGCGACACCAGCCAACCATGCAGCACACGATGGCGAGTCAATTCTGGCGAAAGTCCATTTCCTCTGGCGTGTGATTCTCATCAAGGAATCCCAAGGCCTCCACGTCCCCCTTCGTGTAGGCGTCGAAGAATGCTGCGGAGTAGGCGTTGGTGATCCGTTGATCTTCGAGTGGGTCGGAGAACTCCAGGGTGACGTTGCCGTCCTTGTCTTTCTCGACTCCGATGCCGTCGCCGAAGTTGGGGTTGATTTGTGTCATCTCGGTGAATGTGAAGTGGCCGGCGTCTTTGAAGTTGAGCAGGTACTTAGGTCCGGTCGCCTTCTCGAAGTAGGCGGTGCTGACCCGGTTGCCCTTCTCCTTCACGGTCCGATCGGCATCGCCCAGAATGACCATGAGCGGGATGGGGCATGGTTCGCTTTGGTCCTCTCCCTCTTCTGTCCAGAGGGAACTGGCAAGAGTCATCGGCATGGCCGCTTTGATCCGGTCGTCCAGTTCGGTCGTGCGGCAAGTGGTGAAGCCGCCGAACGAGTGCCCAAACATGCCGATTGCATCAGGAGTCAGACGACCTGACAGCCAGTGGTCGGCCGATTCCGAGAGTTTGGTCAGATGAGAAATTAAAAACGAGACATCGTGAGGTCGATCATCACGACGCTCGGGCTCACGGGTTAGCTTGGTGTAGATCATCATGCGATCCGGCAGAATGGTGACGGCTGCATTGCCCGTGTGGTCAGCTGCGGCAACGACATAACCATGTGAAGCCAGATACTCCGCCTGATATGTGTTCTGGTGCCGAAAGCCGCCGTTGCCGTGTGAGAAGATCAGTAGCGGAGACTTCCCCTCACGAATCGCAGCATCGCGATATGCAACGGTCTTGAAACTCTCATTGATCTTGTCGAAGTCGCCGCCGAAACGGGACATGGCAAACCTGCCGGCTCCGACTCCCATTTCGTTCAACCAGAAATCGGCGAACGTGTTCTTGGGGGTCGTCGGCTCGTCGACAGTGGGATACCAGATCTCGGTGACCAGAGTGCGTGGCTGATGAGTGATTGCACACTCGCGAGCGTCGTCGATGAAGACCTCCGTCCGCACGCCGACTTTGAACGGACCCTGCTGCCAGTAGTCGACGGCGCGTGCAACTTGAGATGAAACGACGGATGGGCCTATCAGAACGATGGCCAGTTGAATGAATCTCATTTGCATGACGCACACTCTCCCAATATTTCGTGAATGGAATCTGCTGATGCAGTGAGCACGCATCGTACGCGACCGTGGGGCTCATGTCCCGCTACTAACCGGTCGGTTGAGCCAGGTTCGGGTTCACAGTACGCTATGAGGACTCCCCCAATGTGGTATCACACACGGTACAACGAACTTGCTCTGACGCCGGTTTCACCGGTCACTGTGTCTTGCGATTGTGGCTCTTGTGACCTGACGAATCACGTGTCGCCTACCGGAGCAGGAGCCAGTATCGGATGAGAGATGTCGAGACCAGTGACACCGGAAACTGCGAACAATCGCTGAACACTGACGAAGCACTTTGAGACATCAACCATGATTCACAACGGTCGTTTACTTGCCTGTCTGTTTGCAGTCGTGATCGTCATTGCCCCCTCGCTGACGTTTGCAGAGGAATCAGATGGACTCTCGACGTCCCTCATTTTTCCTTTGCACGATCAGCACAACCATGCGCCTGGCATCGTCGAGTGCCCGAACGGCGACCTGCTGGTCTCGTGGTACCGCGGATCGGGCGAGCGGAAAGCGGACGATGTCGCCGTGTATGGTGCTCGTCGCCGGAATGGTGAGTCGCAGTGGAGTGAAGCATTTCCGATGGCGGATCATCCGGATTTCCCGGACTGCAACACGTGTATGATGATCGACTCACAGGACCGACTGTGGCTGTTCTGGCCCATCATTCTCGCAAACTCGTGGGAGTCCTGTCTCACTTGCTTCAAGGTCTCCAGCGACTACATGGGTGACGGTCCGCCGGTCTGGGAGCGTGAGGGGACGATGTTCCTCAAGCCGGACGATTTCAGTGAGGAAGCGATCGGCTTGCTGGATGAGTTCGTTGAGTCGACGGGCGACAAGTTCTCGCCTCAGCACGAACGCTACTTTGCGAAGTTGAAGGAGTTGCTCCAGGACAAGCTCTTGCAACGTTTGGGATGGCAGCCGCGATGCAAGCCGACCGTTCTTCCTTCCGGACGAATTCTGCTGCCGCTCTACACCGATACTTACTCGTTCTCGCTGATGGCGATCAGCGACGACGAGGGGCAAAGCTGGTACGCCAGCGAGCCGCTCATGGGGTTCGGCAACATCCAGCCCGCCGTGCTGCGAAAGGGCGATGGAACGCTCGTCTCCTACATGCGGGAGAATGGACCGATCAACAAGATCCGTGTGTGTGAGTCCCCCGACGACGGCATCTCCTGGGGACCGGTCGGCGCGATCGACATCCCCAATCCCGGCTCGGGTCTCGATGCCGTGCGGCTGGAAAACGGTCACTGGGCCCTTATCTACAACGACTCGGACCAGAACCGCAGTTCGATCGCTGTCTCGATCTCCGATGACGAAGGGGAGACCTGGAAATGGACGCGGCATCTGGAGAATCAGGAGACTGGCTCGTATCATTACCCGGCGATCATCCAGGGAAGGGACGGCACGATCATCGCGATCTACAGTTACTTCGTCGAAGACGGCAAAAGCATGAAGGTCGCCGAGTTCAGCGAAAACTGGGTTCGCGGCGAGTAACTCCAGCAGGTTCTGTATCGATAACATCTCAGAGGTGAATCCTTGATCCATCGTCTTCCGCGTTCCTGTTTTGCAGTCTTCGCACTGGCAACATTGCTCATGGCCCACACCGTTAATGCCGACGACATCGGCGAAGAAGGCTTCGTAGACTCTAACGGCGTCAAGATTCATTACGTCACAGCTGGCGAAGGCCCGCTGCTGGTGATGATCCACGGCTTTCCGGACTACTGGTACACCTGGCGAGAGCAGATGCCCGCCCTCGCGGAGCACTTCAAAGTCGTGGCGATTGATCAGCGGGGTTACAACAAGAGCGATCAACCGGACGGTGTCGAGGAGTACAAGGTTGACAAACTGGTCGGCGACGTCGCTGCGGTGATCAAGCACTTTGGAGAGGAGAAGGCGGTGATCGTCGGCCACGACTGGGGCGGCATGGTCGCTTGGGCGACTGCCATGAATTTGCCGAACATGGTCGACCGATTGGTCATCCTCAACCTGCCTCATCCGACTGGCCTCGCTCGCGAACTCGCCAACAATCCCAAGCAGCAAGAAGCCAGTGCGTACGCCCGCAACTTCCAGAAGGAGGGGGCTGAGGCAGTACTCACAGCGGAAGGCCTGACCTTCTGGATCACCGACGACGACGCGAAGGCCAAGTACGTTGAAGCGTTCGAACGTTCCTCGTTCAAAGGGATGCTGAACTACTACAAAGCCAATTACCCCCGCGAACCATATGAGGTGCCGAATGGCGAACTGCCCAAGGTTCAATGCCCGGTGCTGATGATTCACGGTTTGAAGGACATTGCCCTGCTGCCCGGTGCCTTGAATGACACCTGGCAATGGGTCGAAAAGGACCTGACGCTTGTGACCGTGCCGGACGCAGGTCACTTTGTCCAGCAGGATGCTTCGGAGTTTGTGACCAAGAACATGGTCAACTGGCTGACGCGTTGATGCACTTGTCCCTGCATCTGCAGGGATGTTCGAAGTGAGTGTCGCGAGTCAGATTTTCTAATTTGTCACCATCCTCACCATTTTGGAGTTTCACCGATGTTGCAACGATTCGTTTCCCTGATGGCCGTGCTTGCCTTCGGCCTCACGGCCAATGTGCAAGCTGCTGATGAAATCAAGGACCCCACCGGCACCTGGATGTGGGAATTCGATTACGGACAAGGCCCCGTCGATAACGTGCTCGTCCTCAAGAACACGGATGGCAAGCTCACCGGCCACTACGATAACGGCCACGCCAAGGCCGACATCAAGGAAGGGTCATTCGCCGATGGCAAGTTCACCGCCAAAATGGACCTCGAAGTTGATGGACAGCCTGTGAAGGTTGAGTTCGAGGGCGAAGTGACCGATGACGAGCTTGAAGGACAAATCACTGCGGATGTCGGCGGTGAACTTCTCGAGTTCGACTGGGAAGCCGAGCGAGGCCTGTTGACGGCGGACGTGGTGGGCACTTGGGAACTCACAATCAACGGCCCCGATGGTCAGATCTACACGCCGAAGGTGACCATTGAGGAGAAAGATGGCAAGCTCAGCGGAATCTATGACTCAACGGAGGCAGGCAAATTTGACCTCGAAGAAGTCGAGATCGAGGATGGCGAACTTGAGTTCGAGGTCACCGTTGAATTCGACGGCAACGAACTCGGCCTTGAGTTCGAAGCAAAGGTTCGAGGCGACAAACTGGACGGTGAACTGGAGTACGACCTCGCCGGTCAGACGGGCGAAGCCGAGTTCACCGGCAAACGTGTCAAAGCAGAGGCGAAGGCCGAAGCAAAAGAGTGATCGCACGACGTCCCTCTCCCCTTGAGAGAGCGAACCGATTGATTCATGCCCGGTCCCTCACCGTGGGGCCGGGCTTTGCTATGCTAACAGGATGACTTCCACGGACCATCTCCAACGATACGACCGCGCTCAGACCTATCCTTGGAACTACGAACACGCGCCCGAGTACCCACCGATCGTTGATGTGCCGGATGTTCCAGGTGAGTGGTCGTTCTGCGGGTTGAAGGTCCTCTCGCCGTTGGGAATACCGGCCGGACCGCTGTTGAACGGCCGCTGGGTCCTGTATTACGGAGCACTCGGATTTGACGTGCTGACCTACAAGACGGTTCGCAGCAGTTCACGCGAGTGTTATCCGCTGCCGAACCTGGTGCCGGTGAACATCGACCAGATTCACGGGAGTGAACATTCGGTCGCAGCGACGGACAACATGCGAGGCAGCTGGGCCGTCTCGTTCGGCATGCCCTCAGCCGAGCCGGACGTCTGGCGTCGCGACATTGAGTGGACTCGCAAGCGGCTGCCTTCCGAACAGGTGCTGTCCGTCTCGGTTGTCGGCACGGTTCAGCCCGGCTGGTCGATCGAACAACTAGCCGACGACTACGCACTCTGTGCCCGATGGGCGGTCGAGAGCGGAGCAGACTGCATCGAGACCAACTTCTCCTGTCCCAACGTTTCGACCTGTGACGGACAGTTGTACCAGCAGCCGGAGTCAGCAGCCGTCGTGACCGAACGCGTGCGGGCCGCCATCGGCGACACGCCTTACATCATCAAAATCGGACACGTCACGACCGAAGCGCAGGCCCGCGACCTATTGGAAAGCGTCGCTCCGCACATCGACGCCGTCGCCATGACGAATAGTGTTGCTGCACGCGTGACAACCACGGACGGCACGGAACTCTTCGACGGACAGCCGCGCGGCATCTGCGGCCAGTCCACCCTGGAAGCCTCACTCGCCCAGGTCGTCCTGTTCCGCTGCGTGATTGATCAACTCAACAAATCCATCTCAATCATCGGCGTCGGCGGCGCATCAACCGCAGACGACGTCCGCCGCTACCTCAACAACGGAGTCGTCGCCATCCACATGGCCACTGCCCCCATGCTCGATCCACTGACCGGCGTGAAGATCCGCCACGAATTCGCAGGTGGTCTGCTGAAGGGTCTGAGATAGTCTCGATTCTCAAATCATGGCGGAACGCTCACTGGCGAGACCGGCTCCTCGACATAGTTCTTCATTACATCAGGTAATGCTACCCCTTCAGAACTGCTCACCGATCAACAAGGGCATCCGTTGACTGCGAGTCATCACACGGTAGTAGTTCGATGACGGTATGGTGATTGGGTACACCTGTCGTCTCACGATCACGCCCTGCACGCCTTCGTTGATCTGATACCAGATGCCACGGTCAATGCAGTAGGTGGCGGGTATGTCGACTCGCTTGGGGTGTTTCTCCTTCCATACACCTGCTTCCAGTTCTTCGAGGGGACACCATCCCAACCACGGCATTAAAACAAGAGACCCGCCGTACCAGACGGGAAGCAACCGGGGACGTTTCCGATACAGAAACTGCACTTCCAGAGGTCCATTGTCACGTCGCGTAATGCGTTCGCTCAGTCGGTATTGTTCGATCAGTTCGTCAGGAATATCCCAACGATTGAGAGAGACGCCTTGCATCAGAAACAACTCTTGCCGTGTATGTCACAGATGTCGTATTCGTAAGCCTCATCGGTGTAGATGTCATTGATCGCGAGTGTCTCCGCGCTACGGATCGCGAATCGTCCCAGTTTGTCATTCACCGTCCGTTTCAAGTCATCGAGTTCAGGGTTCTGTGGATTGAATAAACTCTGCTGATGATGCCCTTTGATTTCCAGTTCGTCAGCGACAATGTGTATGTGCGAGACTGGTTGGCCAGACCAGCCAGCGGTGAACAGGTCTTTGGCAGCAGGGATGAGTATCTCGCTCGCAGCAGTGGATGTGATGAGTGCCGTCCGGCCTGACCAACCACCACCTGTCTTGTATGTCAGCCTCACGGACAGCTTACGGGTTACATAACGATGCCAGTACATCGCCTCGACCAGCCGCTCCACGTTGCGGACAATCCATCCGATTAACCTCTCACGATCGCTTGTTGTTCGACCGACGCTCCCGCCACGAGCGATTCGCTTATGCATTGGACGATTGACTTCAATCGGCATGATTGGTTTGCCATTGAGTTCCCACCATAAGCTCTCTCCTGTCTTTGTGAGCAGCCTGTTGATGAGTTTAGGATCGGCACGTCGGAACTCACCAACCGTACGGATGCCGTGAGAAGCCAGCATGATGGAACTTTGTAGTGCAATCCCTGTAACCTCAATGACAGGGATGTTCTCGACAAATAGATCGACATCACCGTCAACAATGACTGTACAGCCGAATGGCTTGCGTGCATCCGATGCCAATTTGGCAAGCGTTCGGCTGTGAGAGACTCCGATGCTGGCCGGCACACCCGTTTCGCTCAGGACACGTTGTTGCAGTGCATGTGTATCGATACCTGTCGCGTCGAAGAACATCTCGTCAATCGAGTAGTATTCGACTGTAGGACTGGTCTCACGGATAATTTCCAGCATCGCGCGTGAGAGGACTTCGTACCATCTGAAGTCACGCTTGACGTAAACGCCATCAGGGCACAGTGTGACAGCATCCCAGATGGGCATGCCGGTCTTCACACCATTTGCTTTCATCTCATAGGATTTGGCGATCACGCATGCGCCCTGATTGCCAAGAACCCCAACGGGGACCCCTTTCAGCCCGGGGCGGCGAACCCGCTCGGCAGAGGCGTAGAAACAATCCGCGTCAATATGTCCAATGAGTGCCATTGCGGAATTGTAGTGAACAAACGAACACATTGGTAGGCTTTTCTGATATGTGCCACAGATACAGAGCAGAACTCCATGAAGCACGGATGGCGAAGTTGCTTCGTGAGAAATTCTCGTGGTTGGGGACGTTTCCAGATGGTGATCTGTATCCGACTTACCATGTACCCATGATTCGAGCAAAGAACGATGGGGAGTATGAGATCATCAACCTTTTGTGGGGCATGGTGCCATCGTGGTGGAAACCAAAAGGCAAGCAGACATGGAAGATGTAAGTCAAAAACCCAACCCCACGCGGAAAGTGAAGAAACGCAACGACAAAGAGGTCGACAGGGATCGCAACCAAATCGAACGCTTCTTCGGACGCCTCAAAAGCTGCCGCCGCATCGCTAACTGCTCGGAAAAGAAAGCCACCAACTTCGTCAGCTTCACCTGGCTCGCCGCACTCGTAACAGACATCATCTGAATGCCTGTACGACTTAAAGCAAAGATTTCAAATTGGGACACGGTGGAAGCGAGGTGGTGTCCTTGTTTGAATCACGATTTTTGCTGTTTGGCACGCGGTTTCTTCACAACCGACGGATTCAAGGACGCCGGGTGGCTTTCGTCAGAGTCTACGGTACACTGGGTTTTGACGGAATGCGGCCACCCATGTCTTGGGTGTCGCGAACGGAAACGCGAAAAATCACGGTAGCGACACGAAGGCCGCAACTATTGTTGGGGCCTTCCTTTGCGCGCGCTGGGGTTTTAGACGTGTTCAATCAGTATCGAGTTTGGACCCACCCGGGTCGAAAGAAGATTAGAAAAGGCGACCGCCGAGCACTTCTCGGATTCCTCGCGAGGGCAAAATCTCTGCAAGATCACGAGCCACTTGAGTTCGTGAATGAATACATCTCACGCGAGTTAGCACTGGCGATTCGACTTCCCGTTCCACCGGTGGCAATGGTGCGGAGGAAGGGAGTCGAGTGGCATGCCTCACTTGATTGCAGCATTTCAGACGACGAACTGCCACCAATCAATCCGAATGAAGTCATCAGTCATGATAAGGGGTTGGCCTGCGGGATCACACTCTTTGACATTTGGATTGCCAATGACGACAGGAAGCGATGCGACGCAGGATTCGACAGAGAAAAGAAGGTTGTCCAGATATTCGACCACGGTGAGGCACTACTTTCAGGGTCGGACCCAATGTCACGACTTGCCCAAATCGAAGAGTCGGATGACATCGGCATTGGGCGGCATCACATCTTTGCCAGAGAGCTCAACACGCTTTCTCCAATGGGGACGTGGAATGATCGCATCCAGCAGATTCCAGAACAGTTCATTGCAAGTATTTCTCAAGAAGCTGTCCAGCTCGGACTCAATGCCAACCAGGCAGAATTCGTGGTCGGTTTCCTGTGTCGTCGACGAAAGTTGCTCCGGCGACTTCTATTGAAGAATCTCGATTACTTCCCGAAGCGTAATAAGCTGTTCGCGGATGATCTTGATTGGAACAAAGCGCGAGTGATGATTCAGCAAAGGAGCAGAGGAAGACGTAGAACCGGACAGAGACGAGCACGACGGAGGTTACCATGAGTATTCGGTATTTCATTGCACAATACATTTCCGATCCATTCCGAAAAGAGCCACGGAATGTAGGCGTGATCGCATTCAATGACACAGCAAAAGGGGCCTTGTTCTTCGCGGAACAATCTCCCGGAAAAGTGGACCGAAAAAAGGCTCTCAGTAGGGTTAAGTCAACAAGCGTCTACGAGCAATGGGTAGATTTTTGGCGAGGTGAGATGCGTGCTCACACAGACGAGGCGATTGCAGCACTCTTAGAGAACGGGCATGTCAACTACGAAGTGATTGAAGGCGGCGAAGTCACAGACTATGAGAATGACTCCATCCACACAGTGGTCCGATCTTTGTATGAGATGATTGTAGAAGGCGGCGACGACCTTCACGGAGACTCAAAACCGCAGTCGTCCCATATCGCATTTCAATCATCAGTCAAGCGGGAGTTCAGAGACCACGAGATCCTGTTGATCGGCAGTAGGACTCCGAAAGTGGCGTATCCAGTGAAAGAGAAGGCGCCGGTTTCTGGAGTGGCTACGGAACACCGCCCAACGTTCGTGCAGGAGAGCCGGGTAAATGGCTTGCATGTAATGGAAACGATGGACTGCTCGTCACATCAAAACCTGTGGAGATTGCGTGAAAGGTCTGGGTACGCTGCCAATATGTTTGAAGACATCAAGCTGAAACAGCGAGATGTCGAATCTAAGTCATTCATGCTGGCAAACATTGATCCTGAGTTTGAAGATGAAGACGATGTGAAGTACGCCATTGACAACATGCAGCACCACGCCGACGTCATCGTGAACTGGCAGAATCAAAGCCAGCGAGATGCGTTTATCGCCGAACGTGTCGCAATGGCAGGCAATGTAAAAGCGTGAACCTTGATCGCGTTGTCGTGTCAATCGGGCATGCTACCTCATATCCTGCCAGTCGACACTGATGCCCACTCTCCGGAATGAATCTGGAGAGTGGCGCGCGTCTCGGCAGGCGCAGCAGTCTTATACTCTGCCGGAGCGATCCGTACACGGATGGGTTCGACTCCCCCTCTCTCCGCTCATCGTCGCTCCTGACGTCTCTTGAGTGCCTTCAGAATTGCCTCACGCGCCCACGTGACGGGTTTCGTCTCGTCATCGGCTGCCACGGCCTCTAACGCCTCTTTCTCGGCCTCAGTGAGCGGCACACGTACACTCTCGGTCCGTCGATCTTCCGGCTTCTTCGGTGGTCGAGCCATTTTGTTATTCTGCCATAAAAATACTGCGGGGATGATTGACCGCCGTCGGTTATTGTGGCAGAATAACAAGTGTCGTCGGGGGCAGCAACCCCCAATGAAAAACCCGAACCGGCAGCAACCGATTCGGGGAAAACCAACACTCAGGTGTCTCCACCCGAATGCCAGCCTTAGCAACTGCATTCTACGCGAGACGCCGCAAAACGGAAGGCGTTTTTGCGATGGCGAACTACCTCAAGCGTGAGAAGCAGATTCAATGCCTACACCTGCTGGCAGAAGGCAACTCGATCCGGAGCACCGAACGACTGACCGGCGTGCATCGTGACACAATCATGCGGACGATGTACCGTTTCGGTCTGGCCTGTGCCCGGTTCCTCGACCTGTCCATGCAAAACGTGTTCGTGGATCACGCCCAGCTCGACGAAATCTGGACATTCGTTGCCAAGAAGGACAAGTGGGAGACGATTGAAGAGAAGTACGCTCAGCAGACGGGTAGCTTCTACCTGTTCACAGCCCTCTGCACTGACAGCAAGCTGCTGTTCTCTCACAAGATCGGCAAGCGAACGCAAGTGACGACAGATGAGTTTGTAGCCGACGTTGCCCAGCGGATGTACCGTGGGCCAGAGTTCGGAATGGAAACCCCGCAGATCAGCACCGATGGCTGGAAGCCGTACGTCGACGCCATCTCTCGCGAGTTCGGCAAGAACGCCAAGCACGGCGTGCTGATCAAGAAATACGTGAACCCGGAAGTGGGCCGCTATGCTCCACCATCGCTCGTGAAGGCAGAGCGAACTGGAATACGGGGCATAGACGACCTGCGGACGATAGTCACCAGTCATGTAGAACGCTGCAACCTGACGATTCGCACGTTCATGAAGCGGTTTGCTCGTCTGGCTCTGGGCTTCTCGAAGAAGGTTGAGAACCTGTCAGCCGCCACAGCAATTCACGTCGCGACCTACAACTTCACCCGCAAGCATCGCTCACTCGACGGCTGCACGCCTGCGATGGCTGGGAACATCGTCAGTACGCTCTGGTCTTTTGAGAAGCTGTACGACGAAGTGATGACCCTAACAGGCAAGGATGATTCTACGCTGCGACTTGAGCGGTTTCAGCGTATGATGGAGAAGGCTGAAAAGCAGGCAGGCGTATGATTCGGGGAGGAATTCAAATTAGGACACTACCGGAAGCGAGGCGTCTCGGTTCCCAACTGTCGAGTTTATGAGTCGCGTTGTTGACTGAGTGTCGAGGACTTGAGGGATACGCAGGATTGTCAGGGCGGAATCGGTTCCGGACTCTGCGGTGAGATGGCTGGTTGCGGGGTTCGTTAACTCTCGTTCGGTCAATAGGTTGCAGAGCGAGGAAGGTTCGCTCAAGTCTCTGCGATTTCTTGACCACATCACGCCGTGGGGTAGAATCTCCCTGTGGAGTTAGCGGAGTGAATCGGGTCCCGAATGGTGCCTGTGTTCACTTGCCAAAGGGGTTGACTGGCGAGAGACTCACCACACGGGATGATCGGGTTAGGCGGTCTCTTGGCGACTGCCGATCCGGAAGGTTTTCGTGGTGGTGGACGAGTTTGTCTCAGCCATCCATCCGACTTGGTTCATCTTCTTGTCACGTTCGGAGGTGCGGGTGTCTGCGGAGCAGTCGAACGATTTCAAGGAGACAGTTCGTGCCAGCACTGATATCGTCGGACTGATCGGCGAGACGGTCAGGCTCAACAGCGTGCGGGGCGGTCGCGAGTTCGTCGGGCTGTGCCCCTTCCACGATGACCACAATCCGTCGATGCGTGTCTATCCGGACCAGCAGTCTTTCCGCTGCTGGGTCTGCAACATGGGGGGCGACTGCTTCACGTTCGTGATGGAGTCCGAGCACGTCGAATTCCGCGATGCGCTGGAGATCCTCGCTCAACGGGCGAACGTGCCGATCCCCGCCCGAAGTCAGCAGCGACCGGGACAACCCGGCCTCGACAAGGCGAAACTCTTGGAGGCACTTCTGTGGGCACAGGGGGTGTTTCAACAGACACTCAAGAGTGTCCCGGCGGCTGAGCCGGCGCGACGGTATCTCGCCCAGCGTGGCTTCACACAAGAGACGATTGAGCAGTTCCGGCTGGGGTTTGCTCCGGATGAATGGTCTAAGTTGTTGGATCAAGCACGCGGCAGATTCACCCCACAGCAACTCTTGTCCGTTGGACTTGTCCGAGAACGTGAGAATGGTTCGGGTCATTACGACTATTTCCGAGATCGGGTCATGTTTCCAATTCACAACGAACGGGGGCAGCCTGTCGGTTTCGGGGGACGTGTTTTACCAGGAGCCGATGCCAGTTTTGGCAAATACTTCAACAGCAACGAGAACGCAGTCTTCCACAAAAGTCGCCTTGTTTACGCGTTAAATCAGGCCCGTGAGGCGATGAAGGCGACGAACACGGTTGTCGTCACTGAAGGGTACACCGATTGCATCACCTTGCATCAGGCGGGCTTAAGGAACGTAGTCGCAACGCTGGGAACGGCGCTGACGGAGATGCAGGTGACGACAATCAAACGGTTTGCACAGAGAGTCGTGCTTGTCTACGACGGCGACGACGCCGGGCAGAGCGCTTCTGAGCGAGCGGTCTCTCGTTTTCTCGCACAGGACGTAGACTTACGTATCCTCACTCTGCCCGCAGGTGAGGACCCCGCCGACTTTGTCACTCAACATGGCCCGGAGCGCATGCAGCAGATGATTCACGATGCTCCGGAAGCCTTCGACTTTGTGTTCAACATGTCCCGCAATCGGCACGGACTGCAAACAGTCGACGGACGACAGCGAATCCTGGGGGATGTTGTGTCCCTATTGGCAGGAGTGCCTCGACTCGCGAAGAACGTGCGCGAGGACCTGCTGCTGCATCGCACGGCGGAGCGCCTCAACCTCTCCGAAGAAGTCGTTCGCGAACAATACCGACAGGCACGACAGGGAACACCGCAGCGAAACGTCCAGAGCGTCAACACCACACATCGAGTTGATCGCCCGGAGACACCCGCGTCGGTCATGCGAATCCTTCAAGGACAACCGACGCGCGATGATCGCTTCGAGTGTGACCTGCTCGAATGTCTGATCAGCGCCCCGGAGTGGATCACTCGTGTGCGGCAAGAGATCGGCACGGCTGACTTCACGAATCCGTCACTGCGGACAATCGCCGAATCGTGCTTTGACATCGACGAACTGGGGGAAGAGACATTAGCCTTTGGCCAGTTGCTTTCCGCGTTGGATGGCAACGAACCGGCCAAGCGACTCGCTGTCTGGATCGGCGCGCAGGCGAGTACGAAACAGATCGAATACAAACTCCGTGAAGCGGAGGCAACGAACACCGAAAGCAACACGACGGACGACTGTCCTCTCCTCCTTCGGCGGTCTCTTGAGAACTTCAAATGGCGCCGGGAAGAGCAGTCACATCAGCGGAGAGTCCTTGAACTTTCCGAACAGTGCGAGGGATCGCGCTCTCTGGACGACGAAACGGAAAAACTCCTTCGTCAGTTCTCAGATTTTCACCAGAAGCGAGCATCCAAGAAAGCAACGGGGTGAGACGGTCGGCTCCTGACCATCCCTCACTCGTTCCAGCACTCCGGAGGAAGCAACCGTGCATCGACTCGACGAAAAACTCAGCGACCTCATTCAAACCGGCAAGAAGCAGGGCTATCTCACCTTCACCCAGGTGAACGACTACCTACCGGATGAGGACGTCAATCCCGAGAAACTCGACCATCTGTTAATGTCCCTCGAAGAGTTGGGACTGCAGATCAGGAACGTCATTGACAAGAACGGTCCTCGCACGGCGACCAACGGCTTGACGCATCGCAACGGCAAGGCGAAAAAGAAAAGCAAGCCTCGCGAACTCACCGAAGCGGAGACAACACGCCGCATCGACGATCCGATCCGCATGTACCTCACCCAGATGGGCGAGATCCCGCTGCTCACGCGTGCGGAGGAAATCTCGCTCGCCAAAACGATCGAGGTCACCCGCAAACGGTTCCGTCGTCAACTGCTGGAGAGCGATTATGCCATGCGGCAGGCGATCGATCTGCTCGCGAAGGTGCATCACGGGGAACTCCCGTTTGATCGTACGATCAAAGTCTCCGTCACCGAGGGACTGGAGAAAGATCAGATCCTCGGACGCATGCCGCACAACCTGAAGACGCTCCAGCATCTGGAGCAATTGAATGTCGAAGACTTCAGTCTTTACCAGGACCTTGCGTCGACCGATGCACAGAAACAGCAGGCGTGGGACAACATCACCGAGCGTCGCCGCAAGATGGTCACGCTGGTCGAAGAGATGAGCCTGCGGACCCAGCGACTTCAGCCGATCATGAAGAAGCTGGAGCAGATCTCCGACCGCATGACCTATCTCCAGCGTGAGATCCGTCGTGTTAATCGACTGAAGTCCGGCAAGGACGAACGTGCAAACCTCCAGCGAGAGTTGCATGACCTGATGTCGACGACGCTGGAGACTCCCGACAGTCTTCGTGATCGCATGAAGGAAATCGACGCCCGCTTCGATGCCTATGAGAAGTCGATGAAGGACCTGTCGGGCGGCAACCTGCGGCTGGTCGTCTCCATCGCCAAGAAGTACCGCAACCGGGGGTTGAGCTTCCTCGACCTCATTCAGGAGGGGAACACCGGCCTCATGCGGGCGGTCGACAAGTACGAGTACCGACGCGGGTACAAGTTCTCGACCTACGCGACGTGGTGGATCAGGCAGGCGATCACCCGCTCGATCGCCGATCAGGCGCGCACGATCCGCATTCCGGTGCACATGATCGAGACGATCAACAATATCGTGCACACCAGCCGCCAGATGCTCCACGAGATCGGCCCCGAGCCGACCCCGGAGGAGCTCGCCGAGAACTTGGGGTGCCGTCGGGAAAAGGTCGGC
>JAGQPX010000070.1 GCA_020426505.1 Planctomycetaceae bacterium
AGAGATAAACGCGCGCCGCACTAGCCGCACATTTCAATGTGCGGCTAAACGGGATTGAGTGCCAGGACGTTGTCCATCCGTCTGGCGATTTCGGCGAGTCGGTCCTTCGCGCCGCCGGGGACTTCGGCTGTGGCCCAGCCTTCGTAGCTGATCTCGTCGAGCGCTGCACGCACGGCTGGCCAGCCGCAGTCTCCTTCGCCGATTTCGACCTGGAAGCCTTTCCAGAGTCCTTCGTCCAACTGGAGCTTGCGGCTGTATTCCTTGATGTCCAGCTTGCCGATGCGGTTGCCAAGGATGCGGATCCACTGGTCGGGCCATCCGAACCTGACGACGTTGCCGACATCGAAGTAGACGCCCACCGCCTCGTGATCGATCTCGTCGATGAACCGGGCCATCTCCAGCGGGCTGAGCAGGAAGTTGTTCCAGACGTTTTCGACCAGCAGTTTGATGCCGTGGTCCTCAGCATAAGGAGCCGCTTCGCGGATGCGGTTCAGCCACTCGTCCCAGTTGTCGTCGTAGGCTATCTTCTCGTTCACGCGACCGGCGACCACGAGCACGCTGGTGCCTCCGTAGTATTCGGAGAGGTCGACCGCTCCACGAATGTCCGGGTTGCTGCTGTTGATGACGCCGTGGATCGGCAGGCCCGTCGCGTCGCTGGCTGCTTTGTACGTCTCCTTGTCGTCACGGCTTTGCGTGCGGATCTCGGTCCCGTCGTAGCCCAGTTCCTTCAGCAGCTCAAACTTCTGCTGCACGGAGAGACTGTCGTCCTGCACCATGTGGAACTTGACCGCCTTGCGAATGCGGCCCTTGAACGAGACGTCTGCACGCGCGTGAGATGCTCCACCGAGACAAACAGCTGCGGTCGAAGCGGCAAGGAATTGTCGGCGAGTAAAGTCGTTCATGGCAGGCTCGCTGATGGGAGTTGATGTGTGTCTCTCGTTGTCCGGCAACGTTCACCATTTCTCCGGCTGACAACGCTGACAATAGAATGTCGACCGTTGTGCCTGCACGATACGCACGATTGTGGACTTCCCACAAGTCGGACACGGCTCATCCGCACGGGCATAGACGCGGTGTTCGTTCTGGTAACTGCCGTTCTGGTTGAGTGCATTGCGATAGGTGCCGTCGGCGAGCGTCGAGCCCTCATAACGAATGGCCGTTTGGAGGACCTGTTGAGTCGCCGCGTGAAGTCGCTTGAGATGTGGAACTTTCAGCCGGTCGGACGGATGCCCCGGATGAATGCGGGCCAAATGCAGGATCTCACTTGCGTACAGGTTGCCGATGCCGGCGACCAGTTTCTGGTCTAACAAGGCGACTTTGACGGCTCGCTGCGTTCCGGGCAAGCGGCCTCGCCAGTCGTCGAGCGTCATGGAGAGTGCATCCGGTCCAAGTTTCGACGGCCCCAGTGCCTCGGCCATCTCCTGTTGCGAATACAGTCTCAATGTGCCCAAACCACGACGATCCCAAAAGAGCAGCGTCTCTGTATTCCGCTCCCCCTTTTCCACTCTCTCCTCAAGCTGCCACTCGAACCGCAAGTGCGTCCGGTCGGGGGGATCGCTAACGAGCATCAGTCCGGTCATGCGCGGCTCGATGACGAACGCGTCTCCCGACTCCAGTTCGAGAATGATCCGCTTTGCAAGGCGTTTGACGCGGGTGATGAGTTGCCCCTTCGATCGCTGACCGATGGAACGGGCCGAAGGCGTGACGTCGATGGGACGGTACGCGCAGCGGCAGCGTGCCGCCTTGATGATCCGGCGTCCTTCAACATGCGGACGGATGCCACGCACCATCGTTTCGACTTCAGGCAGTTCGGGCATGGATCGGGAAACGGACGAGGACCAGTCGGGGGACGTCCTCACAACCGGCATGTCCGTCAAAAGCGGACCGGACCACGCCGCTGAGTGAGATTTCCGGCATTCTAGCGGCTGGGCACGTTCTTTCGACAGAGGTGACGATCATCTGCCCGAGGTGCAGGAATTGCCGAAAAGTGCTTGACGGTGTTTGCCCGGACGACGATTCTAGAGTGGGTGCGTGCTTCGTTTTGAGCAGCAGGCTCCAAAGTTGTCATATTCCGATCCACAGCCTCCGCCGCTGACACTCTGCAAACGACCGGCTTCGAAACGTTTCGAACTCCAACGATTATCAAGGGACCAGCATGTTGAGACAATCATTCGTTTGGGGACCGGGCGTCCTGATGTTGTTGATCAGCGCCACCGTCACAATGGCAGGGACTGACATCACCACTCCGCAGGGACGAGCCGAACTCGTCGGACTGCAAATTGCTGCCGGTGAATTCGGACCGGCACTCGCGACGGCCAACCGAGCGGCCGACGATGCCGAGCGATCGACACTGTTGGAGATGATCGCGACCGCACAGGTTCAGGCGGGCGACTTCGACGCCGCTCTGGGCGCGATCCGGAACATTCCTTCAAACGAAGTTCGGACTCGGACGAACGAAGAGCGGGCACAACAGCAGTCTCTGAACGGCGGCAACGGTGCCGACTTCCAAACGTTGATTAACCTCATCACCAGCGCCACCGGACAAGGCGACTTGCCCTCCTGGCAGGACGATGGCGGTGAAGGCACGATTACCTGGGAGCCGAACGGTGTGCGTGTCGATCCCCGAGGACTCCTCGCCCGAATCTCGACTCGTGAGCAGACCGGTCGTCTGCAGGCGTTGGGCGTCCAGTCGCGAAAGGCCGATCTTCACGAAGACATGGCTCGGCCGTCAGAGATGCGGATGGTCTCGCTCACACGTCTTGAACGAGCCGTCTCCGACCGATTGGCGGCCGGTCAGCCGGTCGTCGAGTCGATGCTCCGGCTCGCGGGTTTGACCGAGGTGCAATACATCTTCGTTGATCCGAAGACGAATGAGATCGTGATCGCCGGACCGGCCGAAGGCTGGAAGTATACCGCCAACGGCGACACCGTGGGCAGCGAAAGCAATCACCCGACCCTGCAACTGGATGACCTCGTCACGGTTCTCCGCACATTCTCTCCCGAGGGGGAGAACATCTTCGGATGCTCGATCAACCCACGTAAGGCGGGCCTCAAGGATCTCAAGGAATTCGTGGAGACGTCTCAGTCACGGGGACCGCTCGACTCACGTCGCACGGGACGCTGGGTGCAGACTCTCGGCGACAAATTGGGACGTCAGGACATTGAGATCTACGGCGTGCCCGGAGACTCGCGTGCTGCTCGCGTGATCGTCGAGGCGGACTATCGGATGAAGCTCATTGGCATCGGTAAGCTCGAGCCAGTGGCCAGCATTCCGGACTACTTCGATCTGCTTGCGCAGTCACCCAATCAGGCGAACGGAGCCATCGACGCCCTTCGCTGGTGGTTGACGATGAAGTACGAACAGGTTTTGCACTCGGATGATCACAACGCCTTCCAGATTCGTGGCTCGTCCGTCCTGTGTCAGTCTGAGAACCAGTTCCTGAACGATCAGGGCGAGCATGTGCCGACCGGCAATTCCGAACCGACGAACCGTCTGTTCGCGTCCAACTTCACGCAGCATTACGAAGAGTTGGCTGCGATCGATCCGATCTTCGCTGACATGCAGAACGTGTTCGACCTCGCGTTGGTTGCGGCTCTCATTCGTCACGAAGGTTTGGATGACCGGGTCGACTGGAACCGAGGAGCCTTCGCCACGGGTGGGCTCTATCAGACTTCACACTTTGCGACGCCGCAGGAATGCGATTCGGTCGTCAATCATCGGGTCTTCAACGGCAAAGACGTTGTCGTGCAAGTCGCTGGTGGTGTGCGGGCTGACCTGATGGCGGTTGTGACCGACGAGTCGATCCAGCAGTCATCCCCGCGACTTTCGGGCGTGGCGGAGTCGTCCAAGGCTCCCGAACTCCCTGCAGGTCGCTGGTGGTGGGACGCCCGATAGTCGGTCCTTACGGACTCGTAATACGGGCAACGATAGAGATGGTGCGCCGACGTTATGTCGGCCACTCACCTTTCTGGATCGCCTCGATTGATTTGGCGGGATCGCTCTCCGCACGAGGTGTGTTGCCGTTCCAGGTGACGGTGCCGTCACGTTCGATGAGAAACAATCCGTCACGAAGGTCGGCCGGATCGTCGCCAGCGAGCCCCCACTGGCGATGCGTGGGGGTCGGCACGGGTGTCTTTTGATCAATGTCGGTCAACACCGGGAAGGGGAACTCTGCACCTCGCTGCTCCTCCGCCTCGCGAACGGCGAACGGCGTGGCGGTACTGACAACGATCACCTGCACGCCAGCGGCAGCGATGGCAGAGTGTTTGGAAGCCAGCGCTTGAAACAGCGGATGTTCGTCCGGCGGGGCGTCCGCAATAAACAGGACGACCAACCGCGTGCGACCGAGATAGCGTTCGAACTTCACGAGTTTGGAATGTTGGTCGTACAATTCGAACCGGGGGGCCAGTCTGCGGACCTCGGACGTCGTTCGACTGGCATCCGGTTGATTGTTTTCCCGGTTGAGCCGCCACGTGACGAGGCCCAGAATGGCGACGGCGGAGAGCAACAACACAAGGTCACGCGGTTTCATGGGATGTCCGTTCGTCGAAAATCACTCGATTCTGTTGTACACGGTTGAGCGGATCAGGCAATGAGTCAGCCGCGACGATTTGTGATCCTGACGCACGATCATCCCTTCCTGCATTGGGATTTCATGCTCGAGTCAGGTGACGTACTGCGGACGTGGCGTCTCGAACGTGAACCGCAATCCGGCGTGGATTTTCGAGCGACTGAATTACCTGACCATCGCCGGATGTACCTCGACTACGAAGGTCCGGTGAGCGGCGATCGTGGGACGGTGCGGCGGTGGGATGCAGGCACCTACTCGATCTCGGGCGAGTCCTCAAACGAACTGACGATCGACATCGCCGGTGAGCACACGTGTGGGACGATCACGCTCAGAAAGACAGATGTCGCTGATGAGTGGACGTTTGTCCTTCGGGAACCGACGTCGGACGGTCGTTGGTCGCGCTAAGCCGCAAGCGGGATTCGAACGGTGCAAGGAAACCGATCGTGTTATGAGGGTGTCATTCGTGCGCGGACGATCGATTCGAGTCGGGTGACGACCTCGTCGATTGTGTTGAACGTCGTGTCGATGATCAGCGCGTCGTCGGCCGGTTTGAGGGGGGCGATCTCGCGATTGGCGTCCCGTTCGTCGCGGGCGGTTTGTTCGGCAAGCAAGGTTTCGAGCGAGACGTGGGTCCCCTGTTCCACGAGCTCCTGTTGGCGACGTGAGGCCCGGACTTCGGGATCAGCCATGAGGAATATCTTGCACTCAGCGTGCGGGAAAGCCACTGTCCCCTGGTCGCGGCCTTCGCAGACGATGTCTCGCTCATCAGCAATGAGGCGTTGGGCATCGATGAGCGCTCGTCGGACCTCCGGAATCTGGGCGATGAGCGAAGCCACTTGCGTCGTTTCGGCTGACCGCAGTTGGTCGGTGACGTCCTTTCCGTCAGCAAATGTTCTCCCGTTCTCGAAGGTGATCTGTAACGACTGGGCTAACTCTCCGACGGTCGCATGATCTGCGGCGTCGATCCCGCGCGAGAGACACTCGGCGGCGACGGCACGGTACATGGCCCCCGTGTCGAGGTACTCGAACTCCAGACGCTCGGCCAGTTGACAGGCCGTCGTGCTTTTGCCGGTGCCAGCCGGTCCGTCGATTGTGACGATCATTAGAAGGCGTGAGTGGGGAATGGGAAGTCGGGAGTCGGCAACGAGTTTGACGATCACTCGAAACTCCCAACAGATCGCCATCATAGACCGTCGTGTGGCTGCTTGGCGACGGTGTGAGGCGAGGGTATACTCGCATGCCTTGTAAATTGATTCTTTTCCGCCCTGAACCCATTCCTTTGAGGCCGTTTCTTGCTCGCTGGACCGCTCTTCAGCCGTGAGGCGTTAATCACGCCGCGGCAACTCAAGCACTTTCTCACTCGGTCCGGGTATGTCGCCGGTCTGTTCGTGTTGATCTACACAGCCGGGCAAGTGACGTTCGGCTGGCAGAATGTGCAAACAGTCGGGGCGACCGCGCGATTCGGGGCGTTCGTGTTTCAGGTACTGTCGCTGGTGCAACTGTCGCTGGTGATTGCCTTCTCACTGCTGGCGGCTGCGAGCAGTGTCGCCCAGGAGAAGGATCGTCGGACACTCATCCTCCTGCTGATGACCGACCTGCGTGATCGCGAATTGGTCATGGGCAAACTACTGGGGAGCCTGTTGTCGGTGCTCGTGTTGATCGCCGCCTCGGTGCCGGTGTTTTTCATCGTCTCGATGCTCGGCGGCACCACGGTTCAACAGATTCTCTGGGCGCAAGCTGTGTGTGTATTGACCGGACTGGCTGCCGGGAGTTGGGGCTCGCTTGTCGCCTTCTGGAGAGAGAAGACGTTTCAAACACTGGCGATCGGCGCACTGGGAATCGTGCTCTTCATGGGAGCGATTGAGGGTATCGTGGGAATCGTCGGCGATGCGTCACCTCTCGCGGCCATCGGTGCTCTGAACCCGTATCGCACGCTGTCCTACATCCTCAATCCACTGGCCATGGATGCGGGACGAATCGAGCAAAATGTCACGACGAGTCTCATCGCCCTGGCGGTGCTGAGCACGGCGTTGATGGTCTTCACTGTCGTGATGCTTCGACGCTGGAACCCGTCGAAGTCGGTGTTCCATGCGGCCAAGGAAGACGCTGACAAGAAGACCGAGGTGAGCGGACAAACTCGCGAGATCTGGAACTCCCCGCTGATCTGGCGTGAGATTCGCACGCGGGCCTATGGTCGCAAAGTGTTTCTGATCAAGCTGGCGTATCTCGCGCTCGCGGCGTTTGTGGTGCTGCTCGTCCAACAGACAGCCGGCAGCGACACGATGGTGCTGGGCATGATCTCCGCGGAGGGGTTTGCGTTCATCGCTCTTGCCCTCGTGGGATTGATGCTGGTCAACGCACAGGCGGTGACGTCGGTCACGTCTGAGCGTGACGGACAGACACTCGAGTTACTGCTTGTGACGAACGTGACCGCGAAGGAGTTCGTGTTCAGCAAGTTGGGTGGCGTGTTCTACAACACCAAAGAGGTCATCATTGTGCCGCTTTTGCTGGTGGCGTGGTACACGTTTCAGGGTCAGGGGACACTGGAGAATGCGTTCTATCTGGTCATTGGCTATATCGCGGTCGTGCTCTTTACAGCGATGCTCGGTTTGCATGCCGGATTCTCTTACGACAGTTCGCGGACGGCCATCGCCAACAGTTTGGGGACCGTGTTCTTTCTGTTCATTGGCATCTTCATCTGCATGATGCTGATGGTTGAGGCACAAGCGTCATTTTCGCTTCAGTTTGCTCCCTTCCTCATGTTCATCGTGGGCGGAAGCCTCGGCTTGTATACGTCCCTCACGGCTCGCAACCCATCGCGCGCACTGGGGTTTGCGGCAGGCGTCCTGCCCTTCTGCACGTTCTATGCGATCACCAGCTTTTTGCTGGGCAACACACTCGGCGTGAGTCTCATGGTTGTGTTTGCCTATGGGTTCCCGACGATCGCCATGCTGGTGCCGGCGGTCAGCGAATTCGATGTGGCCCTCGGTCGCACCACTTTGGACAAGGGGTGAGCCTCGTTGCCACCTGAGTCCACGCGAGCCTGTCATTGATGAACGGCATCCTGGAAGCCCTGACGATTGTCCTGCCGGGGATGCTCGTATTGTTGGCACTCACACTTGTCTCGGGGTTCTTCTCGGGCAGCGAGACGGCCCTGTTCTATCTCTCTCGTGACGAACTGCGATCGCTGCAACTGGGCAAGCCCCGGGAGCGAGTCGTCGCCCAGTTGTTGCGTGACCCCGATCGGCTGTTAACGGCCGTCCTGTTCTGGAACCTGCTGATCAATCTCACGTATTTCGCGGTGAGTGTGGTCCTGGCCCGCCAACTGGCGAACGCGGGACACCCGGCGGCTGCCGGTGTGATGAGCGTCGCCAGCCTTGCTGCCATCATTGCGTTCGGCGAGGTATTGCCGAAGAGCCTGGCTGTCGTGTTTCATCGAAGAGTGGCTGTCCTTGTCAGCTGGCCACTTGCGGTTTCGGTCCGGTTGCTCGACCCCATTTTGCCCTGGCTGGGGCTGACAACACGCATCATCCGGCGGACCGTCTGGCCACACATACGACCGGAGCCGTATCTCCACGCCGACGATCTGGAAAGGGCCGTGGAAACATCGAACCTGAGTGCTGAGACCATTCTCCACGAACAACAGATTCTCCATCGCATTCTCGATCTCTCGGAGATTCGGGTCGAGGAAATCATGCGTCCACGAGGCACCTACGCGACGTTCGGTTCACCCGTCACGATGAGCGATCTCAAGGGGAAGGCGCTGGCAACGGACTACTTGCTTTTGCGAGACGATCGCGTTCGAGAAGGGGATACGGATTCGATCGGCGGTGTCGTGCCATTGTTGAGTTTGTGGAAGGCGACTGACGAGGATCTGTCGCAGCAGTCGGAACCGGTCGTGCACGTGCCATGGTGCGCGACTGTGGCGGATCTGCTGCAAACGTTACGCAGCCGGTTATGTGACGTGGCGGTCATCGTCAACGAATACGGTGAGACGATCGGCATCGTCACTTATGAGGACCTGATCGACACGATCCTGGTTCCTCAGCCGAGCCGTGCGAAACGCGTACTCGGGCGTGAGGTGGTGCTGGAAGTCGCCGAAGGGCGATATCACGTCGACGGACTGACAACGCTGCGATACCTGTCACAAAGACTGGGCTTTGAGTACGAGCCGACGGAAGAGGGACTGCACACGGTCGCCGGCATGTTTCACGAGGAGTTCGAGCGTCTTCCTCAGGTGGGTGATGAGTGCACCTGGAACGGATACGCTCTCCGCGTGATCGAGGCGGCGGAACGTGGTCGGCTGCGCGTGATGGTCGACAAAAAAACGACCGATGAATCGGAGATGAGCGTCGAGCCGCGATGAGTGCCGATCAATAGTAAGTCGAATCGGGTCCCTGATCGGCCACTTCGCCATCGGGTTCGGCTTTTGGTTCATCCTGCTCGATGATCTCGACGTGGTGCTTCTCGAAGAGAGCTTTGCTCCAGTCCGTGCGGTATTGCATGAGTTGTCCCTGTGCGAGTTTCTGATAGTCGGAAAACTGAAACTGAGCGAACAGGTGCTCGTTCATGAACTGTGCGCGGAATGCATCGAGGTCTTCGAAGAGGCCATAGGTCCGTTCGAACACTTTGACGACGTAGAAGTACTTCTTGTCCACACTATGGGCGACACCTGTCTCATTCGGTTGGAGTTCGTTGAAGACCGTCTCCATGAAGCTCTCACCAATGCGACCGGGTAGGGTCCGCAGTTGGGTTCGTTCCGGAGCCGGAGTCATGAACGGGTTGGGAGACATCCGCGGATCGGCCTTCGACATCCATGAGAAGGAAGGCGGGTGGACAACACTGACCGAGGGGGCATCTTCCTCGCCGGTGATCGTCTGTCCGGCGAGGGCTTCGCTCAGCACGGCTTCGTTGTCGCCTGCGAGTTCGGCAAGCTCCGCTGCCCGTTTCTGAGCCGCCTCGCGAGCTTTGAGTTCTCGCCACTGCTCGACGACCTGTTCGCGAATTCCCTCATCGTCGAGTTTCTCCGGAACGTATTCTTCCTGGTCATCAACCTTCCAAAACGCGAACCGGCTCTCCGTCTCCGGAAGCACAACCGACTGTGCATTCGTGAAGACCTCTTCCGGTCGGGAAGCAAACGCCTGCGTGGCGACGTCGCGCACAGGGTTCTGGTCAAAAGGATTCGAGAACAGACGATCCACAGCACGGCCGATGGGGTATTCCTCGGAATCACTCAACTCGAGTTGGGAGAGGAACGGCGTCTTGACGAACACGAGGCCGTGCTCTTCCGCGTAAGTCTTCAGCAGGTCCAGGGCCTCATCGTGGGAGAGATGGCTGTCGTAGTCTTCCGGGTCGAGAGTTTGCAGACCGATTTTTCGCATGTAAGCGACAACATCATTGATGACTTCCTGCATTCGGTCGCCCGTTCGTTCCCGGAGGATCTGATCGGTGATCTCACTGCGTAATGCGTCGTCCAACTCGCGCACCTCAGGAGTGCTCGGGGCATCAGGGGCGGTCGTCACGTCCGGAACCTCGGGAGCATCGCCGGGGGCCGAGTCCGCTGGGGTGCTGGTTTCCGGAAGGGGCGGCGCGGGTGGGCTGTCCGACTCGGACGTTGCTGGTTCAGAATCGTCCGTTGTCTCGTCGCCCGCAGGCTCGTCAGCAGGACCTTCCGCTGGTGGGGTCTCTGTTTCTGTCGCAGACTCGCTCTCCGTGTCGTCGAAGAAGGCGACCTGTTGTAACGATGACTGACGTGGCAATGCGGCTCCTTCATCGGGTTCGGCAGGAGCATCGGTTTCAGGTTCAGATTCCCCTTCGCCAGCCGGCAGGTCTTCGCCATCGATCTTGCCTGCCGGAAGGTCACCCTCAGCGGGGGCATCGTCCGCAGCGGGGAGTGCGGGACCATCTGCTGGGGGAAGAGCCGGCCCATCATTACTCGCATCATCCGACGTGCCGTCCAGATCATCAGCCGGAACAGTCTTGTAATGCTCTTCGTAGAAGGCCTCGATCTCTTCGTCGGTCGGCGGCGTGACGGTCTTCTCAATCTCGTCGTATTCGGCTTCCACGTAGGCCAGTTGGACGCGACGCGGCTGGCGGAAGCCCGGACGTCCCTCGTCCAGCTTGCCGTCGTCGGAGACGTTGGGATAGTTCTCGCGATGTGCGTCGAACAGTTCCTGCAACTCGGCTTCGGTCGGCTCGACAGACGGGTCGACGAAGTTCGAGACCGCAATCGGCACGACGCTGATCGACTCCTTCACGTTCAGCTTTTTGTAGAACTCCCAGTAGTTTTCGGGCGGCAGGGTTGTGCCCTGAAACATGAACTGGGCCGCCATGCGGGATTTCAACTGAGCTCGCAGGATGTTGTAGAGATCAGTTTCGCTAAGCCCCATCTGGTTGCGAATCGTCTTGAGATCATCACGAGTGAGCTTGTTCTGCGTGATGGCAGCGAGGTAATCGTTCACGGAGTCGTCGGTGACCGTGAGTCCCATTTCGTCGGCCTCACGTCGGAGAAGCTCGCCGACGACGATGTCCTTCGTCGGATCGGGGTGATACTGGAAGAACTGAGGTTGAGGAAGGAACTGGTTCTGCTCCTTCTGACGGGCAAGATAGTAGGCCTGACCGACAATCGCGTTGGCGGCTTCCCGCTCTCTCTGGAGGAAGCCGAACTGCTGTCGGTCGATGTCGCCTGTGTCCGCCTTGACGGCCGCTGGTGGCCCGCTGAGCATCGTTCCGCCGAGAGCGAGAGCAGCGCCGAGCAGGGCGCCGATGAGTGAGTACTCGGTTCCTTTTTTCTGTCCGATGCCGATCACCCAGGCGATACAGGCAAAAATGCCTGCCACGAAGATCACGATCAACCCCGTCGGCATGTTGGACGGGTCTTGAATCGCAGGGAGGACGATGAATGCAAACATCGACAGCATGACGATGGCCGCCATCATCTTGGCTTGATGTTTACGAAAGATGGCGAACGGTGATCTCATGGGTATCCTCTGACCGCAACGATGAGTCATGGAGTGTCCGCGTCAAACACCGAGTCACTGCACATGAGAAACATGCGGCGAAACGATGCCAAGGCCCACCCCTTGACAGAATGACTTGTGATGCTTTAAGCCTTTGACGGTCGTGGTCCGCGGCGGATCACCACCTCGCGCCGCATTGTAGCTGTGGCGTAAAACCTGACAACCCCAACACTTTCAGTCACAGGATGGTGCCGTTGGCGGCCAAACGCAAGAAAGGTCTGGTCATCGTCGAATCGCCCGCGAAGGCGAAAAAAATCGGCGGCTATCTGGGAGACGACTACATCGTCCGAGCCAGTGTGGGGCACGTCCGCGACCTCCCCGCCAAGGCAGCGGACATCCCGGCCAAGTTCAAAAAAGAGCCGTGGAGCAACCTCGGCGTCAACGTCGACGAGCAGTTTGCACCGCTGTACGTCGTCTCGCCGGAAAAGAAGAAGGTCGTTAAAGAGCTGAAAGATCTGCTCAAAAACGTTGAAGAACTGATCATCGCGACTGACGAAGACCGCGAAGGGGAGAGCATCGGCTGGCACATCACCGAACTGCTCGATGCGAAGGTGCCCATCAAACGGATGGTCTTCTCTGAGATCACCAAAAAGGCCATTCAGGAGGCACTGGAGAACCCCCGCGAGATCGACATGGACCTCGTCCAGGCCCAGGAGACCCGCCGCGTCCTCGACCGGTTATACGGCTACACGCTCAGCCCGCTGTTGTGGAAGAAGATCCGCCCCAAACTCTCCGCCGGCCGCGTGCAAAGCGTCGCCGTACGCGTGCTTGTTGAACGTGAGTTGGAACGGCTCGTATTCAAGAGCGGTACTTACTGGGACCTCAAGGCTGAGTTGGACACCGAGAGCAAAGCTCGGTTCTCCGCCCAACTCGTCACCGTCAAAGGCAAGAAGGTCGCCACAGGCAAAGACTTCGACGAGCACACCGGCAAGATCAAGGAGGGCACCGATGTCGTGCTTCTCTCGGAAGAGCAAGCCCGTGCTCTCCAGGAGAAACTCACGTCGACTGACTGGTCTGTCACCAGCATCGAGCACCGAAACCAGAACCGCAAACCGGCTCCGCCATTCACGACGAGTACGCTCCAACAGGAAGCGAACCGTAAGCTCAACATGTCAGCCCGACAGGCGATGCAGACGGCTCAACGTCTGTATGAAAACGGGCAGATCACCTACATGCGAACCGACAGCGTCACCCTCTCGCAGGAGGCACTCGACGCAGCACACGCCCGCATCAAGGCCGACTACGGCGACAATTATCTCGTCTCCCGACAGTACACCGGCAAGACCAAGAACGCACAGGAGGCGCACGAAGCCATTCGCCCGGCTGGAACCGAGATGAAGTCGGCCTCCGAACTCGGCCTTAGTGGAGGTGAAGCACGGCTGTACGACATGATCTGGAAGCGGACGATGGCCTCGCAGATGGCTGAAGCCCGACTCCGCTTCGATACGGTCACCATCAAGGCGGACGAGACCGAGTTCCGGGCGACTGGTCGGCACGTCGAATTCCCCGGTTTCTTCAAGGTCTACGTCGAAGGGAGTGACGACCCCGAGGCACAGAACGAAGAAGAGGATTCCAACCTCCCCGAGCTGAAGGAGAACGACAAACTCGGTTGTGCGGACCTTGAAGCCATCGGCCACGAGACCAAGCCGCCCGCGAGGTACACCGAAGCCACCCTCGTCCGCAAACTGGAGGCAGAGGGGATCGGACGACCGTCGACGTACGCCTCGATCATCAGCACCATTCAGGATCGCGGCTACGTCAACAAGTCGGGGAGTCAACTCGTCCCGACGTTCACCGCGATGGCCGTCACGCGACTGTTGGAAGACTACTTCCCGAATCTGGTTGACCTGCAATTCACGGCTCAGATGGAGCAGTCACTCGACGACATCTCGATGGGTCAAGCGGAGCGGCTGCCCTATCTGGAGAAGTTTTACAGTGGTAAAGAGGGCATCAACGAGCAGGTCAAATCTCATGAAGAAGAGATCGACCCCCGCAAAGCATGCACTCTCAAACTGGAAGGCCTCGACGCCGACGTGCGAGTCGGGCGCTATGGTCCTTACCTGGAACGTCAGGAGAACGGCGAACGCGTCACAGCCGGACTGCCCCCCGACATTGCACCGGCTGACGTCGACAACGCTACCGCAGAGAAACTGATCGAGGAAAAAAAGAAGGGCCCACAAGCCTTGGGGATGCACCCGGAGGAAGGGCTGCCGATCTACGTGAAACGAGGTCCATTTGGTCCCTATGTCCAATTGGGCGAACAGACGGACGACGGCGAAAAGCCCAAGCGGGCCAGCATTCCGTTGAACTACGATCCCGATTCACTCGAACTCGAGACGGCAATGCAGTTGCTTACGCTGCCGCGTCGCATCGGGCTTCATCCGGTCGATGGCAAGGTTGTGAATGCCGGACTGGGGCGATTCGGTCCCTACGTCCTGCACGCCAAGAAGTACGGCAACTTCGACAAGAAGACCCACACCTATACGACCGACGACGGGAGCAAGACGGTCGACGTGCTGACGGTCGACATGGACACCGCTCTGGAGATGCTCGCCAAGAGCAAGTCTCGCGGGAAGGCAGAGCCGCTCAAGGTGCTGGGCGAGCATCCGGAAGACGGCCAGCCGGTCGAAATCTACGAGGGCAAGTACGGTCCGTACGTCAAGCACGGCAAGATCAACGCCACCGTCCCCAAAGAGATGGAGATCAACGACGTCTCCCTCGACGCTGCGATCCCCTGGCTGGAAGCGAAGGCTGCAAAGAAGGGCGTGAAGAAGGCGGCCAAAGCCAAAAAGAATACCGCTAAGAAATCAACAAAAAAGAAGTCCGCCAAGAAAGCACCGACCAAATCAGTCGCCGCGAAGAAGACCTCTCGTAAGAAGTCAGAATCAACGAAGGAATGACACCGCAGCCTCAGCGGCGAATGCCGCGATAGTAATAAGCCGAGGGCGTCAGCCCTCGGTTTGAGTTTCCCGAAATATGGGAGCCGCGAAGCGGCGTCAGCAATGTTTGATTCAGATGCTTTCGCCGCTTTACGACTGATTCTTCGATCAGAGACAATCCCACAGAGATAGGGGGCTGCCTTTCGATCCTCATCCGCGTCACCTAGAATGAGGATAAAGTAACAGACTACGGCGACCATGATGGCGGCCGATCGACACTCTTGAATGGAACTGAACCCCGCACAGGAAGGATACCCCCATGGCTTACTCTCTCCCGGATTTGCCCTACGCTCACAACGCGTTGGAGCCGCACATTGATGCGAAGACGATGGAAATCCATCACGGTAAACACCACGCCGGTTACGTTGCCAAACTCAATGACGCGCTCAAGGGGCACGACGATCTTGCCGGCAAGTCTATTGACGACCTGATGCGCGATCTCAACTCGGTTCCCGAGGCGATTCGCACGGCTGTCCGCAACAACGGCGGCGGTCATGCGAACCACTCCCTGTTCTGGACCGTGATGAGCCCCAATGGGGGCGCTGCCCCGAGTGGTGACCTGGGAGCAGCGATCGACAGCACGTTCGGCAGCCTTGACAGTTTCAAGGAAGAGTTCGCCAACGCGGCAGCGACCCGCTTCGGCAGTGGCTGGGCATGGCTGTGCGTGAAGGGGGATGGCAGCCTGCACGTCGATAGCACGCCTAATCAGGATACTCCTCTCTCCGAGGGACACACTCCCATCCTCGGCCTCGACGTCTGGGAACACGCATATTACCTGAACTACCAGAACCGCCGCCCGGACTACATCTCGGCGTTCTGGAACGTCGTCAACTGGGACGAAGTCGGCAAGCGATACGCCGCCGCGTAGTAGGCGAGAACATGAGACCCTCAGCACCTCGGCTGCTCACAACAGTCGAGGTGATTCTTATTGTAACCCCATCTTGTGCGGCATTTCGCAACGTTGCAGGATTCCCGTTTGTGCAACGTCGAACCGGTCTAGCGTTGATTCGACGTCTGGTGATAGACTCCCCCGCGCGGCCACACCCCCCACCGACGAACCCCATCATTGCAGGCAGTCTTGTGGTCCGCTTCCCGCAGACGTCGTTTCCGATGTTTGCTCACCATTGCCTGCCCGACCGATTTGCCACAACTGTTCAACAAGGGACTGCGTGACGATGGAACGTCGCCGGATGCTGAAATCTCTCCTGGCCGGAGGCCTGCTTGTCGGACTGCCCGGAACCCTCTCCGCGCAGACGCAACGTCAGCCACGACCGCAACCGGGTCGCGCGACGACGCAGGGGGTCCAACAGGTGGGCACGGCTCAGATCAGTTCGCCGGAAGAGCCCGTTCAGGTCAACCCGGAAGAGCTCGAACGAGTGCTCAACGAATGGGAACAGAAGACGTCCAAGATCGAGAAGCTCCGAGGGATTCATCAACGTTACGAGTACGACCACGTGTTCAATCAGGAGAAACGGGCCGTCGGCTCATTCTGGCATGAAGCTCCCGACAAAGGACGCATTGACTTCAACGTCGATCAGCAGCCGGAGATCCCCAAGGATGGAATCAATCCCGCCAAGAAGGGGCCGAATGGCCAGTCCTTCCACGTGATCGCAGAGGCTCCGACGATGTGGGTCTGCAACGGGGCAGAGATCCTGCAGATCGACATCGACAACAAGTCGTTCAACCAGATCGAGATTCCGGTCCCGGACCGGGGACAGAACATCATGGACGGGCCGTTGCCCTTCCTGTTCGGAATGAAGGCGGAAAAGCTCAAAACCCGCTACCAGATGTCGCTTGGCCAGATGCATGGCCAGACAGATAACACGGGTCGCCCGATCTATCACCTGGTCGCCAGTCCCCTCCTGCAATCAGATGCGCGTAACTGGAAACGGGCCGAGGTTCGTCTGGATGCCAAGTATTGCCTGCCGATCGCGATTCGCCTGATTGATCCGGGCGGAACGAAGGAGACGGTCTATGTGTTTCCTCTTCGCAACATGAAGGCCAACAGCCCGTGGGACGCGATCATGCCGAATCCGTTCAATCCCCGGTTGAGCGGCTTCAAGCTGCAGCAGGTGCAGCAGGCGCCTCCGCAGCAGGCACTCCCCCAGCAACGCAAAAACGTTCTGGACGCCAACATTGCCCCGCAAAGGCAGTGAATTGGCTGTTTGACCTGTCCGTTTTCGCCCTGACCGTTTATCATGGAACCAGTGGGTGGAATCATTCAGGTCGGACGAAATGCCCTTGGTCAAACAGGCAACGCAGCCCCATAAATCCGTCTCCCGCCGGGACTTCCTCGCCGTCGGCGGGCTAAGCATGGTCGGCCTCTCAGTCGCTGAGCAGGCGGCTGTCAAACGCGCTCGCCAGCGCAGCGGCGATCGCAGTTGTATTCTCATCGTGATGGCTGGCGGCGCCAGCCAGCTGGAGACATTCGACCCCAAACCGAACGCTCCTCGCGAAGTGCGTGGTCCGCTCAAGGCGATTTCAACATCGCTGCCGGGTGTGCAGTTCAGCGAGTGCCTCCCCCGATTGGCCGAGCGAGCCGACCGGCTGACGGTCCTCCGTTCGCTGTACCACGAGGCAGCACCGACTCACGAGACGGGCCTGCAACTCCTGCAAACCGGTCGACTCTCCAGTCAGGGGCACCGTTATCCGAGCATCGGGTCAATGGTCTCGCGGCTCCTTGGACCGCGTGGACGGGCACCGGCCCACGTCATGCTCCCCGGACGATTGACGGCCACCGGCGTCGAGACCTACCGGGGTGATCGCAGCTGCTTCCTGGGCGATGATTTCGAGGCAATTCTCCCCGAACAAAGCGACGATCAACTCGATGACGAAGGCTGCGACGGCACGCTCGCCGAGCTCACCTCTTTCGGCAACGAATCCCGTGCAACTCGGGAAGCCTACGGGGACTCTCGATTCGGTCGGCAACTCCTCCTCGCCCGGCAGTTGGTCGAGCATGGCGTCCGCTTCGTGACCGTGAACACATTCTCACAACTCGAAGGTCGAGCCACGTGGGATGCTCACGCTGATCGCGAGCATGCTCCCGGGACGCTGTACGACTATCGCGACACGATCGGCCCGCAGTTTGATCAGGCCTGTGCTGCGCTGCTGGACGATCTGCAGGAGCGAGGGTTATGGGACGACACACTCGTTGTCTGCTCCGGTGAGTTCGGACGAACGCCTCAGCTCAATGAGTACGGCGGCCGCGATCACTGGACGAACGCATGGTCCGCAATGATGGCCGGCTGCGGATTGCCCGAGGGGCAGGTCATCGGTGAGACGGACGCGTGTGCCGCAGAGCCGACCGGCGAGCGCGTCGAACTCTCGCAGGTTGCTGCGACCATCTACAACCGGCTCCGCATCGAACGCTCGATCGAACTCCAGGAAGACTGGCCGCTGGACACACTCTGCGACGCCACACCCATCAGTTCGCTCGTGGGATAACCCGGCGATCACCAGGCAATCCGACTCCGTGGCGCAGCCTTACGACAGCGACGAACAGTCACCACCTTCCGCAGAGGAGGTGCGGCGGGCGATCGAGGTCGTCGAGCAGATCGCGGCTGATCGGGGACTGCTCGAACAGGTCTCGCAGGAGGAGATGCACAGGCTGCTGCGTGCGGCGGAGAAGGTCGCCCTGCCGACGCGGGCCGATCGCAAACGTCTCAAACGGGCCTTCCTCAAGCGGGAACAGGCCGAGCGCGAACGGCAACGTGAAACAGATGAGCGACAGCTGGCGCAAACCGGCATTCGTTCCGAGAACGGCGTCCGTCGTCGCTTCATCACGGCACACCCGCCCGAACCGTTCGAGACGGAACTGCCGCCGCAGATCGGGCCGGCGGACGAAGCACCACGGCTGGAGGTGCCGCGCAGCTGTTACATCTGCAAGCGGGACTACGACCGGCTGCATCACTTCTACGACGCACTTTGCCCCGACTGTGCGGCTCTCAACTGGACGAAGCGGCATCAATCGTGTGACCTCAAGGGTCGATATGCGATGGTCACCGGCGGGCGTGTGAAAATCGGTTACGAGGCGGCCCTCAAACTGCTGCGCGCCGGGGCACATGTCATTGTCACCACCCGCTTCCCCGCTGACGGTGCCAAACGATTTCTCGCGGAGGCGGACTCCGGCGACTGGCAGGACCGCCTGCAGGTCCACGGCATCGACCTTCGCCACACGCCGAGTGTCGAAGCTCTGTGCGAACATCTGCTCGGCACACTCCCTCGACTCGACTTTCTGCTGAACAACGCTTGCCAGACGGTCCGCCGCCCACCGGGTTTCTACGCACACCTGATGGACGCCGAACGTGACATCTACGGGTCGTTACCATCCGCAGGACGTGCGATGCTGGAGTCCCACGACTCGCTGCACCAACAATCGGCTGGCAGAGTCATGGGTGGCAGGGTCAGTAGCGAAGCGAATGGCCCTGCGAGCGCTCCCTTGCCCGCCCAAGTTCAACACAGTCTCGCCGGCATCCACCGCGCCGCAGAACTCTCACAGCTGCCGCTCGTCGCAGACGACCATCACAACGGAGAGACGTTATTCCCCACAGGACAATACGACTCCGATCTGCAACAGGTCGATCTCCGCGCCATCAACAGCTGGCGGCTGCGACTGGCGGAGGTGCCGACGGTCGAGCTACTGGAAGTCCACCTCGTGAACGCCGTCGCCCCGTTCATCCTTAATGCCCGTCTCAAACCGCTGATGGAACGCGTCGAGACGCGGGACGCGCACATCGTCAACGTGTCAGCCATGGAAGGCGTGTTCTACCGGGCCTACAAGACGGACAAGCATCCGCACACCAACATGGCCAAGGCGGCCCTAAACATGCTGACCCGCACGTCCGCTCAGGACTACGCCGCCAGCGGCATCCACATGAACTCGGTCGACACCGGCTGGATCACGGACGAAGACCCCGCGGCGATCGCGACCCGCAAACGGGAGGACCTCGGCTTCCACCCGCCCCTCGATCAGATCGACGCCGCCGCCCGCATCTGCGACCCGATCTTCGACGGCCTGCTCACCGGCGAACACAAATGGGGCCAATTCCTCAAGGACTACCATATCGCCAATTGGTGAGGTTGTCGTCTGGATACGAATTGAGTTGACCGGTTTGGGTTATGCATTCACGTGGCGAGTTATCTTGACAAATGGTCTTGCCTTCGCCCACACTTGCGCTACGTCAATGTACGAATCGGATGCAGGATGCGTCACGTTGTGGTGGGCTCTCGGGATGAGAGGTCAAACGTCGCCACGGGGCATCAGCAGCCGAGTACAATCCACAGGACGTGACAGGGATGGTGGTCTATCACCAAGGGCCGTCTCTGGTGGTTCATACGCCTGCCAAGCTCAATCTCTTCCTCAAGATTCTTGGCAAGCGGCCAGACGGCTATCACTCGCTCGAGACTGTCATGGTTTCGGTGGGGCTGTACGACACGCTGGTCTTTCGAGAGAGCGAGTCAAATCAGACCCATTTGAATTGCCATCGCTGCGATTCTCTCCACACTTTCTCCGAAACGCCTTTCCCAAACCTCCCGGCAGGCCCAGACAATCTTGTTGTGCGTGCAGAACGTCTTTTGCGCAAACACACAGGTTTTGAGCAAGGTGTGCAAATCGATCTGATCAAACGCATTCCCATGCAGGCGGGAATGGGTGGGGGCTCAAGCGATGCATGCGCGACTTTGGTTGGTCTCAATCGACTCTGGCGTCTGGGGCTCACGACGGAAACCCTACATGAGTTGGCAGCACAACTGGGAAGCGACGTGAACTTCTTTGTGGAGTCACCGCTCGCGGCGATCTGCCGAGGACGTGGTGAACGCGTCGAGCCGATTCGTCTTTCGAGATGTCTGCCAATGGTTGTCGCCTGCCCGAACAGCGGCCTCTCGACGCCGGACGTGTTTCGAAAATGGTCGTCGTCTGTGTGTGCTTCCGTTGACGTTGATGAGTACGTCGACAGACTGCAACGGGGACTTCTATCACACGAAGATGGCATTCACAATGCGTTGGAAGCGCCGGCAATTGAATTGAGCGACGACGTGAGGAGCACATTGGCGTCACTTCGTCGTGCGACGATGAGGCCGGTCGGCATGAGTGGCAGCGGCACTGCCTGTTTTGCCGTCTGTCAAACGAAGCTAGAAGCGCTGGGCGTTGCACGTCGAATGCGCGGCGCGGGAGTAAGAAGCGTTTTTGTCGTCAACAGTCGAGTCTGAGTGAGACACATTTGAGTCAGTTGTTGGAGAGGTAAGTTAGGCACGAAGCCGTTTTTCACAAAAGCCCGGAGGGCAGGCAAGGGAAATCAACAGAGAAACCCACACGAGCGTACCGCACCAAGGAGGTGTCAGTGATGGAGATCAGTGAAGTTCGCATCAAGTTGATGTCCGACCCCAATGACCGGTTGAAGGCATTCTGTTCCATTACCCTCGACGAAGCTTTCGTCATTCGCGACCTCAAGATTATTCAGGGAGGCAAGGGGCTGTTCGTCGCCATGCCAAGCCGCAAGTTGACGGACAAATGTCCACAGTGCTCGAACAAGAACAACTTGCGAGCTGCCTACTGCAATGAGTGCGGGCATCGTTTGCGGGCTGATCGGGCGATCAAAGGGCAGGATGGACGAGCCAAGCTGTACGCGGACATTGCTCACCCGATCAATTCCGATTGTCGCGACATGATCCAGGAGGACGTCCTCAAGTCGTATGAAGATGAATTGATTCTGTCGCGACAGGAAGGGTACATCTGTCGATACGATGACTACGGCGAAGACACGTTTGCGATATCGGACGAGGACGAGTGGATCGACGATTCGTCTCCCAGCACGTTGCCGATGTCGAAATCCGTGAGTGCTGACTCTGAAGAGAATGTCCCCGCTGGACAGCTCGACTCACATTCGCAGGAATCGCTGCGTGGTCCACACATCGCCGCAGCAACGCAGCGGAGCGGGCAACGTGAAGTTGCGGGGAGGACCTACGAGTCAGACGACGATGGCTTCGGAGAAGGGATTATTTGAAGGTCGAATTCACCCTGTCTGTGTGGTTGATGCCGGGGTGAATAACGTGCACTGCGTCGATAACCATTGACTGGGAGACAGATTGACCGATGCGGAGCCGGAAAGGGTGGCAGGGTCAGGAGCGAAGCGGACGGTCCTGCGATCACCGATCCGGGCATTCACGCTTGTCAGACCCGGCCACCCCGAGGCATGCATAATACAATCTAACTCTCAGTAGATGACAAAAGCCCGCAGGCGAGGAACCTGCGGGCTTCGTCAGATGAGACCGTGACAAAGGTGGCGGTCAAATCGTCAAGTTCACGATTCGGCCCATAATGAGTCGCACGTAGCGGACGTCGGTCGCGGCACTTCCTGGTCCGCCATTATAAATTTCCACGCGGTGGATGTGCTTGAGGCCCGGCAGCAATGGCTTGGACTCGAAGTGCCAAATCGACGGATCAGCGTCGTCCTGATAGCCCTTCAAAGTCTCGTCCGTTCGGAAGTCATTCGTCCAACGAACGATGACGAAGGTCGCAGACGGAGCGTTCACGTCGATCATGCCCACGCGCGGATGCTTGTCAGCCGGCACGGGACGGGACGAAAGCTGGTATGTCTGGCCCAGTGTCCCCGGCGGTGGAGCGGTCATGGACTCGTAAATCGAACTCTGACCATTGCCAACCGCATCGCCCGAGTAGGAATCCTGAACGGGCGGACCGATGTCGCCTTGGAAAGTCGGCCCGTCGGAGAGATATCCATCGATGGGTGCAGAATCGATGTACTGGGCACCGCCTCCGCCGTTCTGGCAATTACACCCGGCTTGCTGCACTTCGCCGGCAATCAACCCCGTCGAGAGGTTGGTCGCCATAGCCACTCCCAGAAGGGGCCGCAGCAGCCGGTGAATGGTCAATTTGTTCATGAATCAAGTTCCAGGAGTGAGGGGACAGTACTCAAAACTGAGACACACGTGTGGGGCGACGGAGAGGTGGACAGAAACTCAGTCGCCCTGAGCGTGTCTTGTCAACACGAGCAGGGTGCTCCAACGGTCCTCTCAAGGAAGGGTGCGAAGGACGTGCGAGCAGCCGTGTCGTTTGATAATCGGGGGAGCGAATCCCGCTCGAAACTTATCACTCCCGACAAAACATGTCGGCGGATTCTCGTCGGGACAGGCGACAATCCCCGGTCTGATTCGTGCTGACTCCGTTGCCCTTTCGCGGATTACCTAACCCGTCCTGCGACTTCGCCGGTCATGAGGGCTTTTCCGGCTTGCTATCTTCGTGATCGCGTGCATAGGATCGATTAAGGCTTGCACCTTCAAACTACTCGCTGTCCAGGGACGCCACCATGACACTTCGCACGTTGATGATCCCCGCACTCGTTGTGATTCCCAGTATCTGCCACGCCGCCGGTCCGGACGTCGCGACATGGCGATCGACCCAAACGAAGGGCGTGAACTTCCTGCGGACCACGCAAGCGGACGACGGCAGTTGGACGGCGCCGGACGCAGTCGGCATCACGGCACTGGCGACGACCGCATTGCTCCGGTCGGATGTCTCCGCTGATGAACCTTCCGTCGCCAGGGCCCTCGCTCATCTTCAGACGTTTGTGCGCGAGGACGGCGGCATCTATCACGAGGGAAGCCAGCACCGCAATTATGAGACCTCAATCGCCTTGCTCGCCTTTCAGGCGGCGAACACCGACGGTCGGTACGATGCGATCTCCGTCAAAGCGGTCGCTTTCCTCAAGGGGTTGCAATGGGACGAGTCGGAAGGCATCGATCCCTCGGACACCGCCTACGGAGGAGCCGGTTACGGGAGTCACGAGCGGCCCGATATGTCGAACACGCAGTTCATGCTTGATGCGTTTCAGGCAGCCGGTCTGACGAAGGATGACCCGGCCGTGCAGAAGGCGCTGATCTTCGTCTCCCGCGCCCAGAACCTCGAGACCGAACACAACACGACCCCGCACGCCGGCAAGATCGAAGACGGTGGCTTTTACTACACCCCCGCAGCGGGCGGCGAAACGAAGGCCGGCCTTACTCCCAACGGGGGCCTCCGCTCCTACGCCAGCATGACGTACGCAGGCCTCAAGAGCATGATCTACGCCGGTCTCACCGAGGACGACCAGCGCGTCAAGGCCGCGACCGAATGGATCAAACGCTTCTACACCCTCGAAGAGAATCCGGGCGTCGGGCAGCAAGGTCTGTTCTACTACTACCACACCTTCGCCAAGACGCTGTCTGTGCTGAACGTCGACGAGTTCGAAGAGGCCGACGGTACCAAGCACGACTGGCGGAAAGAACTCACCGAGCATCTTGCGTCTGTTCAGGACGAAAACGGCAGTTGGCTCAACCCGACCGACCGCTGGTACGAAGGCGACCCCAACCTCGTGACCGCGTATGCGTTGCTGGCACTTTCGTACTGCGAGCCGTCATCGACGGCAGAATGAGATTGAGCAATCGAACCAACCTATCCCTTTCCGCCATCGCCACCATTCAACACCCAAGCATTCATCCTACACGGAGTGATGCTGGGGTTAGTCTTGTTCTCACTGGCTGGCCTCTGGTTATCCCGCAAGCGTACAGCTCGTGTCCTTGACCTGTTCCCGTGGGGCTTTGCTCTGCTCATGGGTGTCGCATTCGGAGTGGCTGCGATCATCTCGCGCGAGGAGTTCCAACCGTTCCTTCTGGGCTACATGGCTTTCATTGCGGTCATCGCCGGAACGGGATTGGTCCGGACTCTCAAAAGTCTTCACAATCAGAAAATGATCGCGGCGGGTTGGATCACGGTCATATCGATGCTCGTGCTCGGATTGCTGATCCTGATTCTCCTGCCGTCTGTTCCCTCCGCACGAGAGGCTGCACGACGAACTCAGTGCAGAGGGAATCTCAAGCAAATTGGGCTGGCGTTTCACAACTGGAATGATGTTAACGGGCGATTCCCTGATGCGGTTTCATCAGAAGTCGATGGAGGTGCATCGGTGTCGTGGAGAGTGAAATGCCTTCCCCTCCTGGAACTGACCGAGTTGTCCAAACAATACGACGAAACTCAATCTTGGGACAGCCCTGACAATCTCCTGGTCGCACAAAAGGACATTGGCTTCTTCACTTGCCCGACGCATCATTATCCGACAGACGAACAGGGCCGCCATTACACAGCATATGCGATGATGACTGGCTCGGAAACAGCATTCCCCGAAGGACGTGGCATGACACTCGATGAACTGCAATCGACTTCAAATACATTCATAGTCGTCGAAGCAGCCGGGCTGAACATCGTGTGGACGGAGCCTCGCGATGTCGAGACGGGTGTGCAATCACAGGGCGTTAACCTTCCCGGCCATGCTCCGAAGAGATCCTCTGCTTTGATCTCCTCCTACCATTCTCATGGCGCACACGTCGCAATGGCAGACGGAAGCGTATTGTTCATTTCCGAAAATACAGACCCTGAAGTCCTCAAGGCACTTGTGACCCGGAATCCCGACGATTTGCCTGAAGACTTTTGAGCTGATCCTCATCATGGATTCCATGTCTCCAGCCGGGTAGAATCGCAGGCAGAGGACGACGTGCGTCGCCTGCGGATTCGGGTCTCTCCTACTTCTCGAAGGAACTGGCATGAGAACTCACACGCTGCTGACGGGCTTGGTACTGACCACTCTGTTGTTGACGTCCCGCACGGCGATGAGTGCGGACGTGTATGGACTGGAAACGGGAACTCCTGATATTCAGTCCGCCGGTCCGCTGGCGTTTGCTCCGGACGGCATCCTGCTCGTGGGTGACACCAAAGGGGCAGCCATCTTCGCCATCGGCACCGATGACAAGTCGGGCGACCCGGCATCGGCGAACGTGAATGTCGAGGACATCGCTGAGAAAATCGCCGGACAGATCGGCGTGAACCCGAAAGACCTGACGATCAATGATCTCGCTGTCAATCCTGCCAGTGGCAACCTGTATCTGTCTGTGACGGCTGATGAACGCCCCTCGGTAGTGAAGGTCTCCGCTGACGGCGAGGTGTCTCAGGTCTCGCTGAAAAACATCCCCTTCTCGAAAGCCGTGCTCCCGAATGCGCCTGAGGACAAAGTCGTTCAGCGGGGACGTCGCAGCAGCAACCCACGGACCGATGCGATCACCGACCTCGCCTTCGTCGACGGTCAGGTGCTGGTCTCCGGTTTGGCCAGTGGAGATTCTCCCTCGAACGTCCGCACGATTCCCTTCCCGTTCTCCGAAATCAACACGGGAGCCAGCCTGGAGATTTATCACGGGGCACACGGTAAGTCAGAAGACTATGCGGCCATTCGCACGTTTGTTCCCTTCGTGATCGACGGCAAGCCGAATGTCCTTGCCGGTTTCGTTTGCACGCCACTCGTTCGCTTCCCCATCGAGGAAGTCAACGCGGGTGAGAAGGTCGTCGGTACAACCGTCGCCGAGTTGGGGAATCACAACCGTCCGCTCGACATGATCGCCTATCAGAAAGACGGCAGGGATTACCTCCTGCTCTCCAACAGTGCCCGCGGTGTGATGAAGATCGACACCGCCTCGGTCGCCACCCAGGAGGGAATCAGCGAACGTGTCGAAGGGGGCGGCACCGCCGGTTTGCCTTACGAAACGATCGGCGAGTTGGAGAACGTCGTACAACTCGATCGCCTCAACGACACGCACGCAGTCGTGATCACCGACAATGACGGTGTGATGAACCTGACGACGATCGCGTTACCATAGCCATTCGACTGAGCGGCTGCATCGCGATGGTGCACGATTCATTCGCTCGCGAACTCAACTTTTGATCCACTGCACGGGCAAGGATGTCTTGCCTGTGCAGTGGTTTCTTGTGGCTCCCACGTTTGCTCCCAATGACATCGGAGTAACGTCACCGGATTCGCAGCATCTGTGTCGCGCCGCGTTGGAACTCGTAATCGACTTGCTCCACTGTTGCTGTTTTTTCGATCGTTTTGAGCGATTCAATCGCGGCATCGAGATGACGTGAGAGCCGACCGCCCAGTTCGAGCAGCGGGAATATGCGAACCTCCCTGGCCACACGTGACAGTTCGCGGACCGAGTCGAGGTGGAACTGCTCGGTGAGATGTTCGCTGTAGTGGAACAGCAGATGCGAACTCACCGCCAGATCGAACGAGCCGTCCTCAACCGGGAGTGACGGCAACTCCGCGACGATGTAACGTCCTACCTCCCGGCCTATGTCCAAGTCGTCGAGAAACCGGTTCATCGAGGCAAGTCGATTATCCGCGAGTGCTTCGGGAGTCGGGATCTCCTCGGACCAGCAGAACGTGTCGCGGTGCAGTCGTGTCTGGCGGATAATCTCGTCGACCGTTTCGTCGATCCGCTGGCGAATCTCGTCTACCGAGAATTGATACAACGGATCGAATGAGGTCACGCTTTTTCCCATCGCCGTCATCTCGGCATTGAAGCTTGCGGGCCCGTCAGCGCAACCGAGAATCCTGCGTTCAAGGTCCGCATCGTCGAGCGCGAACATGCTTCGATACTGAGCGAGCGAACGTCCCCACGGGACAACTTTGGACAGACTGAATGCCATCGTTATGCCTGACTCCAGCAAAATGAGACCGGCGGCGCATCGTCAACTACTCAGATGCTCCGATCGTCGGCGGTCCTTCGAGGTAGCCGAGTCCCGCCAGGAACTCGTCCAACCGTCCTAGGGTGTCATGGTACGGATGTTTGTCATCACGGTTGGCGTTGAAGAATCCGTGGGCATAGCCCGGGTAGCCGACCAACTCACAGCGATTGCCCGCCTTGTTCATCGCATCACGGAAGGCCACGACTTGTGAGTAGGGCACGGTCGTGTCCTCTTCGCCGTGAAAGATCAAACAGGGTGGCAACCCGGTACGCACATACTCCATCGGCGAGAGTTCGAGCACTTTGCCGTCGAGTTGTTTGAGACGTTGTTGAAACCGCTCATTGTCCGGTTCCGCATTGAAACCTCTTCGGGTGAGGTCGACGGCCGGGTTGAAGAGAATCATCGCAGACGGTCGACAGCTGACGGACAGGTCATCCCGTGGATCATCAAATCCTTCGACCAGTCCGACCGCAGCGGCCAGATGACCGCCCGCTGAGCCGCCAGACGAGACGATACGATCAGGATCGACACCCAACTCGCCCGCATGGCCTCTAACGTATCGCATGGCCGACTTTGCATCGGCCACGCAGTCGGCGACCTTCACCTGATGCCGCGACTCGACCCGGTACTCAACACAGACGGCGACCATGCCCCGGGAGGCGAGATACTTCGCTTGTGGGGCGAACTGTGTCGGGTGCCCCCCGCGCCAACCGCCGCCGAAGTAGAACACGATCGCCGGCCGCGAGTCGCTCGCCCGCCAGTCGTCCGGCTTGACGACGTACAGCGGCAGTTCAACGTCGCCAACCTTCTTGTAGATCACTCGCTCCGCATCGGGGACGGCAGCAGCCGGTGCAGCGGGAGCGGCGTGCAACCCAAGATTGGTCGATGCAACGGAACAGATCGTCAGGCAGACGACGGTCACTGCAAGTCGATATCGGCGGGGAGTAGGGCTTTGGGTCAACATGGTGATGGCTCCGAAAGATGGTCGAAGTCTGCTAAGGCTATCATTCGCACCAATCGTTCGCGATGCTCAGGGCCGTGACGCATCTGCGATGCGTCGCTAAGCTGATTGGGTGGGGCAACATGTCAGGGGAGAATTGTGATGATGTTTCGATGCGTGTGCTTGACGGTCGTCGCGTTCTCTGGATGCCTGACAGCCGGCGCGGCCGAGCCGCCGAACATCGTGCTGATCATGTGCGACGACATGGGCTGGTCGGACATTGGGTGTTACGGAGGCGAGGTCTGCACGCCGAACATCGACCGGCTGGCAGCGGAGGGGATGCGGTTCACACAGTTCTACAACAATGCCAAATGCACCACGACTCGGGCCTCGCTGATCACCGGCATGTACCCGAGGCGAGACGGTCGGCTGCTCAAGGACAACATGGTCACGATCCCCGAGGTGCTCGCGTCGGCTGGTTACCACAGTGCGTTGAGTGGCAAGTGGCATCTGGGGAGTGAGGCCCCGACGCGGCCGAGTGACCGTGGGTTCGATCACTACTACGGCCTGCTTGATGGCTGCTGCAACTTTCACAACCCGGCCCGGCCTGATCCGGATTTCAAAGGAGGACGTGTCCGCTGGTTCGGCGAGGACGATGTGCGCATCACCAAGTTCCCTGAGGGGTTCTACACGACTGATGCCTTCACCGATGATGCGTGCGAGACGATCGACGGAGCCGTCGCGAGGGAGCAACCGTTCTTCCTGCACGTCTGTTACACGGCTCCGCACTATCCGCTGCATGCACTCGAAGAGGACATCGCCCGTTACCGGGGGAAGTACGACATCGGCTGGCATGAGCTCCGCCGACGTCGTCACGAACGCCAGCTCGCGATGGGGCTCATCGATTCCTCGTGGGAACTTCCGCCTCCCGACACAGGTGTGACCGCATGGGAAGACATCGACAATCAGGCTTACTTCGGCGAGCTGATGGCTGTCTACGCAGCCATGATCGACCGCATGGATCAAGGCATCGGCCGCATCCTTGATAAGCTGGACGAACACAAGATCGCAGACAACACGGTCGTGATGTTCCTTTCTGACAACGGAGGCTGTGCGGAGAAGCCGGGAGGGTTCGACTACTCACGCACCCCCGGCGTCGAAGAGTTCTACACAGCCTGCGGGCCCGGCTGGGCCTATGCTCAGAACACCCCCTTCCGCCGCTGGAAACAATGGGTCCACGAGGGAGGCATCTCAACCCCGTTCATCGTCCGCTGGCCGGGCGTCGTCGAAGCAGGCTCGATGACCGACGAAGTCGGCCACATCATCGACCTGCTCCCGACCTGTGCCGACATCGCCGGAGCTGATTACCCCAAGACGCACAACGGTCACGACATCCGGCCGGTCGAGGGACTCACACTACGACCACTTTTCGAGGGCAACACCCGCACTGGCCATGAAACCCTCTACTGGGAATGGACCGGCAACCGGGCCATCCGCCAGGGCGACTGGAAACTCTGCTGGGACAAGGAGGTCAAGCAATGGGAACTCTACAACCTCCCCCACGACCGCACCGAAATACACAACCTCGCCGACAGGCACCCCGACATCGTCGAGCAACTCTCCAACATGTGGTTCTCTTGGGCGAAGGAGACCGACGTGATAGTGAAGTAAGAGCCGACTCCAGGTGGCACTTCTTCTGTAGCTGAACTCGCCAGAGTTCAGAGAGCGCCAGTGGATATTTGGGCTGAATTCTGGCGAATCCAGCTACACATGAGATGAGCCCACCTCCATCAAGGTGATGTCACCGCGGAGACACGGAGCCGCTGAGACGCGCGGAGAGTCGGCTATTGTTGATCATCCACGTTGAGACCGACCTCTTCTGCCAGACCCTGCACTCGCTTTTGGAGGATGGCAAAGGGATTTGCATTGCTGGCAGCGATCGCTTTCTTCACTTCGATTCTCGCTCGTTCGATGTCGCCGGTGCGAACGGTGTGTTGGGCGCGAATGTACTGAAGAAATGCGGTGCCAGGCTCATATTCTTCGGATTTTTGAAAGTCGGTTTCTGCCGCTTTGAGATTTCCCCTCTCCCACTCGATCGCCGCACGCACAGCGTAGGCATATCCAGCTTCGGGATCGACTTCCAGCGCTTTACGAACAGTTGCCTCCGCCTCATCGAAACGCCGGAGTGCAAGCAGAGCCGTCGCTTTCAATGTCAACGGATCCGGATCGCGAGAAAGTGCGGAGACGAGCTTTTCAGAGAGCGGGAGGGCACGGTCAGCATATCCATCATCGATCGCAAGCAGGCAAAGGAGGATGTTCGACTCGTGCATTCTGGGTTCGTCCCTGAGAATCTGAAACAACTGTTCAACGGCAGTGGCGCGGTCACCACTTAATGCCAGGGCCAGCGCAAGGTTGTGTCTGAGGTTCACATCCCGCATAAACGGCTTGGGAGACTTAGCCGCAAGCTCGATGATCTTGCTGAAGTCATGATCCTGAAGTGCATGGATGCACTCTTGAGAAAGCCCCAACCGACGACTCAGGACGATTCTCAAGGCGAAAATGCACCCGAGGAGGGCTGCTCCCATTGCAAGCAGCAACAGTGAAAACGCGAACAACTCGATCCACACATCGGACCGGATGGATTCAGTGCGTGCGATACTTTGTTCGACACGCGGGGGCATAATGTACCGTCCCACAGTTGACGACAGAAACATCACAGCGAACGCGATGTGGACAGGTCTCCACAGGTTGCTTGAACGTCGTTTGCGTTGCCGTCGCGTCGAGAGCCACTGAGCGATGATCATGGCTGACACCGGGATGGTCGCGACAATCGTCATCCCTACAACTGGCATCCACGCGCTCGTGTCGTTGCATTTCCAGACGAGAGAGATGACCGCAAGACCCAGAGCAGACAGGTACGCAAGTCTGGAAGCGAAGCGTCGGCTTGATACTTCACGATTGTTCCAGTCGATTATCGGGCGATCTTCAGCAGGAGCATTGCGGGCAAGGGCTGACATGCGTTCGACACGTGAAGGGTGCGTCATTGTTGCGTAAACAACGTACGACAGCAGCCCGTGATCTTTGACAAAGTGAGTTGCATGCAACTTGGCGAGCGAACGTGACATCGTCTGATATCCCAGGGTGTCGGCCGCACGATGGTCGCAGTCGTATTCGAGGTAACGACTGATCGGTCGCTGTATCAGCAGGTAGCTGGCCGAGCCGGTTATCAACGCGAATACGGGCGTGGTGAACATTGCTGCCAAAGTGGCAATCAGTCCTGCGATTGGGGTCGGGCTGATCAGGAACCACAGCGAGTGATTCGCGAGATGGGCCAGTTCGTGGGCGATGACCGCATCGCGTTCATCCGTTTTTAGCCGGTGGATCATCCCGTCAAACACGATGAGCGATGGGGCCGGTAGTCCGCCGACGGCTGCCTGCACTTGCAATCCGCTGCCTGCCGTTCGCCAGATGCGGACCGGTGGCGCTGGCAGTTTCATCACATCGGCAATCATCCGAATACGCTTGAGAAAAGCGGGGTCTTCCACCGGTGGCAATGCTCGTCTCAGCCGAATGAATTCAAAGGGTGGGCGCAAAGCCTCCAGCAAAGAGACTGTGTTCACAATCCAGACGATCGGTATGGCGACGAAGAGTGACTGTTGGTTGACGCCGGTGAATTCGCATGCCGTCACCAACAGTGCAACGCAGACCGGCAACGCCTGCAGTCCGGCAAGAATGGCAGACGCGAAAATGAGTCGACGCCAGGAACCATCAGCCTCTTGCTTCTGGCGAATCCCGACGATCGAGTTCACCAACCAATGCAACAGACACAAGAGGATTGTCAAGGTGATTGCGGACGCAATTCGGGAAGAGATTCGGCCGCCAATGTCGATGGAAAACCAATCCAGCAGTCTTTCGACGGATGCTCTTGTACTCCATGCGTTCGCCATGAGCCCCGAGATTGGAAGTGGATGGCTGGAAGGCAACTGCATGACGTTTGTTTAACAACGAAACTTGATGGGACATCCAGGTCATTTTGATTGAAGGCCAGACAGAACACCACTGACCACCCTCGCTGTGCCTCTGATTGCGATCCGGTTTCTGCAGGGGTACGATACGACTTTCCATCTCTTTGAATACATCATACTGGAGGCACACCGATGGACGAACAGGCTCTCAATCCCGCGACTCTTTGTTTGCATGGTGGACAGGAGCCGGACCCGGCGACGAAATCGCGGGCGGTGCCCATCTATCAGACGACGTCTTATACGTTCAACGACACCGACCATGCGGGGCGGCTGTTTGGGCTGCAGGAGTTCGGGAACATCTATAGTCGGATCATGAATCCGACGTGTGACGTGCTGGAGAAGCGGATTGCGTTGCTTGAAGGAGGAGCGGGGGCGCTCGCGGTGGCGTCCGGTCAGGCGGCGGA
>JAGQPX010000071.1 GCA_020426505.1 Planctomycetaceae bacterium
AGAGCACACGGGGACTTTCGGCAACGTGGGCATCGAACGCGACTCACGATCCCGGCACGCGACACTGCACTGCGTTGACGCTCAGAGAATTCCACGGCATTGTGGGCGAGTTCATTCCATTGCCGGGAGGTCTCGTTGGACTCACAACCGCCCACAGCGGACAGAGCGTTCGCACTTCCAGTCGTGACGCGGGCGGTCGTGATCTCGCAGTTGTTGTTCTCTGCCGGGAACGTGCTCACGACGGGAGGGTTTCTCTATTACTATGCCAACGCATTTGGCCCATCGGCGTTTCAGTTTTCTCTCCTTTTGATCCTGCCCGAATTGGCAGAGACGGCTGGTTTGTTTGCCCGTCCAGTGGCGGCGAGGGTGGGGAGTCGCAAGCGCACGTGGCTTGCCTGTCTGTTGATGGGACGGATGTTCGCGTTGGGCGTGCCGTTGATGTCTCTGCCCGTCATCACCACGGGGGTTGAGTGGCCGTTTGAATCCATCATTGGCTGGGTGGCTTTCTGGTACGTTCTTCAGGGGATCGCGTATGCCTGTTTCATCTCCTGGCTGACCGACCTCGCCCCGCAGACGAACTGGGGGCGATTGTTCGCCCGACGCAAACTGGCCATGCTGGCGATCATGATCGTGGTGCCGGTTGTGGCGGGTCAGTTGCGAAGTCGCTGGGCCAATACACTCCCCGAAAACGAGAAACTGGTCACATATGTTTCGATCTTCCTGATCGGCAACGGACTGGTGATGGCGTCCGTGTTGCCGCTGCTGAAGTTGCCCGACGTGACAAGCGATTCACCCGAACTCATCTCGCGAAGCGCGTGGCAGGCTTTCCGGGATTCGTTCGTTGATCCGTCGTTGCGATGGATGCTGCTGCACGGTTGGTGGCTGTCGTTTGCACAGGGGCTGACGCAGTCGGCCCTCTTTCGGTACCAAGTCAACGTGCTGCACATTCCTGTCGAGACGTATTACGCGCTCAACGGACTGATGCTGTTGATTCAGATGCCGCTGACGACGCTTGCCGGCCGGCTGTCGGATCGAGGGTTCGACAAGCCGACATTGTTCTGGGGCGTGACGGCCGTCAGCGGGGCGATGCTGTTCTGGCTGATCGCGACGCCCGACCGATGGTGGCTGCTCGCGGGGGCGTACGTGGTGTGGGGCCTGTTCGGCTTCGTGAACATCTGCGGGCGGAATCTGCTTTTGAAACTCTCGCCCCTCAGCGATAACACGATGCAGGTCGCGTTGTTTCGTCAGGTGGGAGGCTTGTTCGCCGCGTTCGCAGGATTGCTGGGCGGAATATGGCTGGACCGCATGACCGGGTCGAATACGTCACTCGTCTTGGCCGGTTTCGTTCTCAGCCCGTTTCAGATCATCTTCCTGACATCGTTCCTCGGACGACTCACAGCCGGCTTGTGGGTCCTGCCCATTCGTCGACCCCGCGGTGCGGCCGATCCGGGCTGATTTGATCAATGCTCCCGAAACGAGGTCTTGCCAACCTTCCCGAGAAACGAGACGATGATGGTGGTCAGGCGAACACTCGCTCAGTTGCGGTGTCCCTTCGATTGACCGCTGACCTCGCGGCGGATCCGTGGGGCGAAATCCCTTCCAACAAACGATGGCAACACCTCGATGACGACGACTGTCGCAACTTTGCCCGCTCAAACAGCCGACGGCTTCTCTCCCGAGGAGTTGGACCAATGGGATCGGCAGGGGTTTGTCATATCGCGGGGTCTCGGTGATTCGTCGCTCATGCAGGACATGAGGCGAGAGGTGCTGCAAGGGCTGGAGCAACTGAGCGGCCTGATCGAGTTCGAGGCGGACGTGCACTATCCCGGAGCTCCGGCAAGTCGAGAGGCAGAGGGGGGAAGAACCGTCCGCCGATTGAAGCAGGCCCACAGTCGAGGGTTTGTGTTTACCGAGTGGCTGCAACATCCGTCGGTGGTGGGACGGTTGAGACAACTGCTGGGGCCGACGATCGCCTGTCCGCTCGCGCATCACAACTGCATCATGACCAAGTCGCCCCGTTTCAGCAGTCGCACAGCGTGGCATCAGGACATTCGCTATTGGTCGTTCGTCAAGCCGGAACTCGCGAGCGTCTGGCTCGCGTTGGGACACGAAACGCCCGAGAATGGCTGCCTGCAGCTGCTTCCGGGGACGCATAGACAGACGTTCTCACCCGATCGGCTCGATCCGGAATTGTTCCTGCGCGAGGACGTGCCAGAGAACGCCGAGTTGATTGCGACGGCGATTGATGCGCCGCTTGAGCCGGGTGATGTTCTGTTCTTTCATTGCCGGACCTTTCACGCTGCGGGCGTTAATGCGACCTCGCAGACGAAGCATTCGGTCGTGTTCACTTATCGGGGAGGTGACAACGCGGTGATTCCCGGCAGCCGTTCTGCGTCGCTTCCGGAGATGCTGATTTCCGCCAACGACGGGCCGTCATGAAACATTCACGATCTCTAGCGAAGAGCCGGTTTCTCTGGCGAACAGTGGCGATCGTGGTTTGCCTTGCGTTCGTTCACCCGTTGCGAGCTGACGACCGACCCGAGCGTGTCGCGACCAGTTTCAGCGTGGAGATCAAACGGTCGGTGCTGGGCAATACGCAGGGGCAGGGCGGAATTCGTTATTTCGTCAGCGAAATTGACTTCACGAACGAGACCGATGCTGAGTTGGTCATCCCGCTCACCGATGCCCGACTACTTGTCGATGACGTCGAGTTTGAAGCGGAGTTCTCATCGGACGCAGTGAACGGCAGCAGATTTGACGCGGACGAGGAATCAATCCCATTCAGCAATCTCACGTTTCACGAGTCGCTGACACTCCAGCCAGGCGAGACGAGTCCGACGTGGATGCTGTTCACGAACTTGCCCATGCTGAGCACGGTTCCGCACATGGAGTTGGTGGTTCGTGCAGGCAAGGATTCGGAACGCATCGATGTCAATCAGCATCACGCATCGCGACTGGGGTTAACTCGTGAGCGGATCGGTCCGCGTGAGGCGCTTGGGGTGCTTCGCATCGCCGGAACGCTCGACACGATCAACATCGGCACGCTCGCCAAGGCAAGTGACGAGATGGCAGGACAGGGGGTGTCGCGGCTGATATTGAGCTTCACCGATACGGCCGCCCCGTTGAACAATCAACTGGGGGGCTGGGCGCAGCAAATCGCTGAAGACAACGGCACGGCCCGTCAATACTCCCAGTTGCCGGCGATCGCGCCCGCGATTCAGGAGATTCATGTCGCTGGCCTGCCGGGACATTCCGCTTCGTCGTCGACTCAACAGCAGGGGCGACCGTTTGTGCATGAGACCGAGGCGACCGCGATCGAGTGGGCACTGGAGCCCGTCTTCCGGAATCTGTCAGAGGCCCAGTTTGCGGAGCAGGTTCGCACGGGGGATCGTCTCATCCGAGCTGCTGCCCTTGCTACCGGGGGAAGGCGACTGTCGGTCGAGCAGCTGCCGTTGGTTATGGAATTGACGGAGAGTGAGGATCGCCTGACTCAACGGGCTGCATTCCTCGCTTTGCGGGAGTTCGGCGACGAGCGTGCGATCAATCTGTTGACGGAACGTGCGCGCAGAAACGATGCGCCCGTGGCGACCCTCGCCTTCGAGTGCCTGGCGTCGTCGCGGTTTGAGGCGGCTCACCGGTCACTCGTCGAGATTCTGAAGGAGAACCTCGCCGTGTCTCCTGTCGACGTCTCACGAATCCTCTCAAGTTACCCGAGAGACGCGTGGATGGATGTGCTGACGGCACACGCGACCGGAGATGCCTTTGACGGTTCGCTTTCAACCGAGGAAGTGGCGAATGTTCGGCAGGATGCACTGTTGGCGCTCGGGCGGATCGGCCATCCCGGGCTGGTGGATCTGCTCGCGGAGGCCCTCCAGTCGGATGCCTCAACGGTTCGCGATACGGCCTTCGGTCTGCTGTTGGCACAACAGGATCCCCTCGCCGATCAAGTGGCACTTGAGTTCGCGTTGAGACAGCTGGAAAGTGAGTTTCCTTCGGCTCAAGTCCTCACCCTGCTTGCACGAGTCCCTGATGCGCGTGCGGTTCCCTTGTTGATCAAGCATTTTGAAGCTGGCGAAAGAAACCGGAATCAACTGATCAAAGCTCTGGCGCGTATCGGCGGAGCAGGCATTGATGAGACACTCGCCGCACAGTATGCGTCGTTGGAGACGCGTGAGCAGGCAGCGCTGCTGAACGAACTGACCCAACTGCAATCGCCACACGCGGTGCATCTGGCCGGAGAGGCCCTCAAGAGTGAGGAGACGGTGCTCTTCAACTCAGCGCTCACCGTCCTCCAAGCGCAGGGCAATCCGGAGGCGGTCGCTGTGCTTGGTGACATTCTCGTTGACGCAACCTCATCACGCATCATTCGTGCACTGACGCGGGCACTTGTCGAGATCGGAACGCACGAGTCGGTCTTCGCATTGCGAAAAGCGCTTACGTCGGCGAATGATGACGACAAGCAGCGAGAGGTTCTGGGGGGACTGCAACGCATCGAGCTTCGCTCTCCGGGAATCCATGCTCACAATCTTGCGAAGCAACATGCTGCCAACGAGGACTGGGAAAAGGCGATCGAGGATTATGACATCGCCATTTCGATTGACCCTGAACTTTCATCGGCCTATTCCGGGCGCGGGCATAGTCGTCTGCAACTCGAACAGCTCGATGCGGCTGGTGATGACTACCGGGCTGCGCTGGAACGCAACCCGTTCGACGGTCTGTCGATCACCGGCCTGAGCATCGTGCTCGTCCGGCAGGGGAAAACAGACGAAGGTCTGGAGTTGATCCAAGACAAGGAGGGGCGGTTCAAGGACGATATGCTCTTCGCTTACAACTCGGCCTGCGTCTATGGGAGAGCACTGGAGATGGCGATGGAAGAAGAGCCGTCACCCGCACAAGAAACTCGCATCCGGGAGTTGCAAAGCGAGGGAATCAGACAACTCAAACATTCGGTCGAACTTGGATTTCGAGACCTGACATTCCTGAAACGCGACCCCGATCTCGATTCACTGAAAGGTCTTCCGGAGTTTCAGAATCTCAACGCGGAAGATGTAAGTGAGGAGAATTGAGGGAAGGGGAGTCGTCGTTCTCACGAGCTTCACGGTGTCACGACACTCGCGAGATCGCTTCTGTCGGGCGAAGAGCAGACATGGTTTACCTCAATCAAATCTACACGCGTTCGGGCGATGACGGGCAGACGTCGTTGGGGGATGGTTCGCGCATTGCGAAGACACACACCCGCGTGTCGGCGATGGGGAGCGTCGATGAATTGAATGCGATCATTGGCGTCGTGCTGGCCGAGTGTGAGTTGCCGCAGGAGATGACCGAATGCCTGACCCGCGTGCAGAATCTTCTGTTCGATCTCGGTGCGGACCTCTGCCTGCCTGTCACGAACGACAACGAGGCCCGTCAACCATTGAGAATCGCGGACTCGGTGCCAACGTGGTTCGAAGAGCAAATCGATCGTTTCAACGAGCCGTTGACACCCTTGACGAGCTTCATTCTTCCGGGTGGAACGTCCGCCGCGGCGCATCTGCATCATGCGCGGGCTGTCTGTCGCCGGGCCGAGGTCGATGTGCTGCGTCTCGCCGAATCAGACAGCATCAACCCCGCTGTGACGATCACCTTGAATCGGCTGTCTGATCTGTTGTTCGTGATGGCACGTGCGTGCAACATAAACGCAGGCAGTGGCGATGTGCTCTGGGAGCCGGGCAAGTCTGATTGACCAGTCACGCGGTTCTCGGAAGATCACTTTCGCCTCGGTCTATCGGCCCTCAATGTCGTCGAGGTACGACTGACGCAGTTGCTGAAGTTCAGCGACAACGTTCGGATGCTGGGCGGCGACGTTGGTTCGTTCGCCAATGTCATCAGCGAGATTCACGAGGAAGAGCCGATCCTCCTCCGTCAGCGGAGCCGTGTTACTGCGATCCTGCGGGTTGCCGAGCAGCTTCCAGTCGCCGCGCCGCACAACCCATTGCGGGTCCTTTCCTCCGCCAAGGTGCCAGTAGAACGAGTCATGCGGACTGGGAGCGTCGGCTGAGAGGATCACGTCTTTGATGCTCTCGCCGTCGAGCTTTCGTTTCTGCAGGTCAATCCCGCAGAAGTCGGCCAGCGTTGCGAACCAGTCACAGCCGACCGCGAGTTGATCACGAACCTGATCCTGCGGGATGACGCCCGGCAGCGAGACAATCGACGGCACGCGGATGCCCCCCTCGAACAGACAACCTTTTGCACCACGATACGGTCCCGGATTCCCTCCACCGAAGAACGCCCGCTCTTCGGTGGAGTGGCCGTGATCGGACTGGAACACGATCAGCGTATTCTCCCTGATGCCGGCCCGCTCGATCGCATCGAGCACGATGCCGACCCGTTCATCCATCGTCGAGACGAACTCTGCATACATCCGGCGCGGCTCATCGAGATGTGCGTATTGTTCTCGCCACTTGTCGGTCCCCTGCATGGGGTAGTGGGGCACGTTGATGGCCCAGTAGAGAAAGAACGGTATATCACGCGGCTGTTCGATGAACTTCACACATTCCTCGACCATGAGGTCGGGAAAGAACCCGCCATCCCGCCAGACTTCCTCGCCGTTCCTCCACAGGTCATGACGGTTCGGACCGTTCCAGTAAAAGAAGTGCGAGTAGTTGTCGATGCAGCCGCCCATGTGACCGAACGACTCGTCGAACCCCTGTCCGTTCGGCATCGTTTCCGGCGTGTAACCCAGATGCCACTTGCCGACGTGACCGGTTACATATCCGGCGGCCTTGAACATCTCGGCCATCGTGAACTCCGTCGCGGGCATCCCTGCATGTCCCTTCATGGACGACACATTGCCGGGCACACCCGCACGCACCGGGAAGCGACCGGTCAGCAGTCCGGCCCGTGAGGCGGAGCAGATCGCCGAGGGAGCATACATCTGCGTAAACCGCACCCCCGAGGCGGCCAGCCGGTCGAGACTTGGGGTGATCAAATCATTGGCCCCATAACAGTTGGCGTCGATCGAACCCTGATCGTCACTGTAGATCACGACAACGTTCGGACGCTCACTCGCATCGACAGGCGACGCTTGTGCGAATACCGTCAACAGGGACACAAGCACAGAGGAGGGCAGCAATCGAAGTCGTATCATGCTCGACTCGAAATCAGACGAAGGAATGGCGATGGGACTTGCGGCCACAGACGGACAGACCCACATCGACAAGAGTCATCCAAGCGATCAGTCAGCACTAAAGCGATGCGGTCGCCTTCTCGGAGAGATGCTGCTCCAGGATTTGGGAGAGCTGTTCGTAGGATCGCGTCCCCTCGAGTCGTGCGACGACCTCTCCCCCTTCGAATATCAATATGGCCGGGATAGCATTGATTCTGTACTCCTCCGCCATTCCGGGTGAGGAGTCGACATCGAGAATACCGACCTTGGCACGCCCCTCGAAGTTCGTGGACAGGTTTGCGACGATCGGCCTCATCATCTGACATGGACCACACCAGGACGCGGTGAAGTCGACCAGGACCGGCAAGTCCGATTGCAGCACCTCCTGCTCAAAGTTGGCATCGGTGATCAGTATCTCAGCCCCTTCCAGGTGGGGGGGCGACGACGGTTGCTGGCATCCTGCGATGGCCAGCAATGCCGTAAGCCAGACGCTCAGGCTAGTGAGACGGACAGGAACGCGTCGAAATCGGGAAGCCATAATCAACCTTGTGTGCGGGTGTTGACGTGTGAGCGTTTGTTGGAGAGGTGATCCTCCCGGATTGTAAATTCTACGATGAACACGCCGAAGCGTCGACGTTGAAACGTCTCAGGGCGATCGATGGAAAGTCGAGACATCAACGCGCAGACAGTCGCTTATCAAGCGGCTGTCGAAGCATCTGGTCATCCAACTGCACTCGCTGAAAATGTCATAGATCATACGGCATCGATGCCTGAAGAGTGAGCAGGCTCTTCGTTCGAACGAGCGATTATCCGGGATTTCGGTGCCTGGATTTGTTTGGCATATAGATTGCTCTTGGTCTGCCAGCCTCGCCATTTCACTTCGTCCTTTTCTCTGGACACCATCAACCGATCACGAAGGGATGCACGAAATTGGAGGTCTCTGATGAATCGTATTCTGCTCGTCGCCGGGGAGACTCCCACCGGTCGCACACTTTCGCACACTCTCAATGGATTGGGTTTTGGCGTCGACATCGCGAGGGACGGTCAATCCGGTCTCAAGTATGCCGGTCGCCGTCGTTATTCGCATATCCTCATCGACAATGAGATGTCCGGGATCGACGCACTCGATCTTTTCCGTACAATGGCAGAAGGTCAGAAGGCTGCGATTGGTGTCCTGCTTTCGGCTGCCACAAATCTCAATACCGTTTACTCCGCGGTTGAGGCCGGCATTCGCAGAGTGATCGCCAAGCCGGTCGACTATGATCAGTTGCTCCCCGTCCTGGAGTCATCAGAAGCCATGATCACTGACACACTCTCCGAAGAACAGATCGCAGATCTCTCGCAATCAGAAATCAAAAGCTCACTCACCGAAGCTGAGTTGATCTCGATTATCCGCAGTGTCGACTATCCCTTTGCGGGAAAGCACCGATTGGAGCACTTCGATCGCGATACTCTCGAACGGGTCGTGCATCTCGTCAGCCGCTGGTGCCGACAGCGTGTACGTCGTCAGCAGGAGACGGCTCACGCGACGAGTTGATCGCGATCATCCTCATTCTGACGATGGCAGTTGACCGGCTGGTCTCGTTCCGCCCCCTTGCTGACCAGTGGCGGAGTCTCCCAACTCAACACGCGCTTCGTCAGCAAGACTTTTCAGCCGCTCAACGACCTCAGGAAACTCATCCTTCAGGTCGAGCGTTTCGCCGACGTCAGTTCGAAGATTGTAAAGCGCGACATCGGTTGCAGCCTGATAGTACTTCGACGGGACTCCGTCCTTGCCGGCCGGTCCATCGAGTGAACGGTATTTGTGAGGGAAGTGCAGCTTCCAGTCGCCACTGCGGATTGCCTGCAACTCACGGCCCCAGTAATAGTAGTAGGCCTCGTGGGGCGAGCCGGCGTCGGGAAGTCCGGACATCAACGGCCAGATGTCCTTGCCGTCGATCGTGTGCTCCGGTAACTCAGCACCGATCAGTCCGGCGACCGTCGGCATGATATCGATCGTGGCAGCGAGTTCATTGCAGAGGCTGCCCGCAGGAATACGACCGGGCCACCGCATGATGCACGGCTCGCGCACGCCTCCTTCCCACGTTGTCCCCTTGCCTTCACGCAACGGTCCGGCCGAGCCGGCATGGTTCCCATAGCTGAGCCATGGTCCGTTGTCGCTGGTGAAGATCACGAGCGTCTGTTCGTCCAACTCATGCTTTTTGATCGCCTTGAGAATCTCGCCGACACTCCAGTCGATCTCCGTGATCACGTCGCCGTACAGCCCCTGCTTGCTGACACCAGTGTGTTTTTCCGACACAAACAACGGCACATGGGCCATGGCATGGGCCACGTAAAGCAGGAACGGTCGCTCGTGATTTCGGTTGATGAAGTCGACCGCATGTTCGGTGTACCATGTCGTGAGGTGGGTCTGATCCTCCGGCGTGACCGCTGCGATCTTGATGTCGTTCCCTTCGATTATCGGCAGGTCAGGGAAGTTCTCAGGCACCTCCGGATGATACGGCCACATGTCGTTGGAGTAGGGGAGTCCAAAGTACTCGTCGAATCCGTGCTGCAACGGGAGAAACGGACGGCGATGTCCCAGATGCCACTTGCCGTAGACGGCTGTCGCGTAGTTCTTCTGTTTGCAGATTTCTGACAGCAGCATCTCATCGGAGTTGATGCCGTGCGTCGCATTCGGACCGGGGGCCCCCAGCATGCCGATCCGGTTGGGATAGCACCCCGTCAGCAGTGCGGCTCGTGAGGCGCCGCAGACCGCCTGAGCCACACAAAAGCTTGTGAACCGCATCCCCTCATCCGCCATCCGATCAAGATGCGGCGTCTCATAACCTTGGGCCCCATAGCAGCCCACATCGCCGTACCCCTGATCATCGGTGAAGATGATCACAATGTTGGGCGGCCGATCGTCCGCCAGGACAACCGCGGTCATTTGCAGGAGGAGGCAAAGTGAGAGCAACAATCGAGACATGGATGAAATCAGCTTCTTGGGCAAGTAACGTGGTCTGTCGATTTGGTTACAGGATTCTACGACAAACCGTCGACCTCCCAGCCGGGGCGGTACTCTTCTCGCAAGAATCGGTCGGCGGCTTTGCAGTTCGTCGCTTTGAGGTTCTCACTGTCCCATTGGATCATTTCGCCCGTGCGGAAGGCGACGTTGCCGAGCAGGACCGTCTCGGTGAGTGGACCCGAGTAGGAGAAGGGGCAGGATGTCTCACCACCGTTGGCGATGGCCGACGTCCACTCGGTGTAATGATTGTGGTCCTCGATCTCCGGCCACTTGTAGTCTGCGAACTTCTCCTGCGGGAACAGTTCGGGCATCTCCGGGAAGCCGACGAACAGGTTGCCCTTCTCGCCAATGTAGAGGACGCCATTCTGTGAACCGGGCCAGTCATCGGGGGCCTGAAAGAGTTCTCGCGGCGGCTGTTTGCCCGCCTCGTACCAGACGACATGCACCGTATCAGTCGTGTGTTGAGTGCCGGGGAAGTCGTAATGGACGACGCAGTGCAGCGGTCCACTTTCCGGGTGAGGCTCCGGTCCCTCTGCTCGCACTGTCGCCGGCGGGCCAAGCTCCAGCGCGTTGACGACCGGATCGAGCAGGTGACAGCCCATGTCGCCGAGCGCACCGGTGCCGAAGTCCCACCAGCCTCGCCAGTGGAAGCGGTGATAAATGTCCTTCACGTAGGGCCGCTCCGGGGCGACGCCCAGCCAGTTGTCCCAATGGATGGACGCAGGCACTTCATCCGTGTGGTCCGGCCGGTCGAGCCCCTGCTTCCAGAAAGTCCCCGGTCGATCAGTCCAGGCATGCACCTCGCTTACCGGGCCGATCGCTCCGTCCTGTATCGCGTGCACGGCGAGCTTGAGCCGTGCGGTCGCGTGATGCTGAATCCCCATCTGTGTGACGAGTCCCTTCTCCGCAGCGATCTCGGCCATGCGTCGTGACTCGTAAACATTGTGCGTCAACGGCTTCTGCGTGAAGACGTGTTTGCCGAGTTGCATCGCGGAGACGGTGACCGGTGCATGCATGTGGTCAGGCGTCGAGATCGTCACCGCATCGATGTCTTTCTGGTCGAGCAGCTTTCGCCAGTCGGTGTACTTGCGAGCGTCGGGAAAGTTTGCAGCCGCTTCGCCCAGAAAGTTCTCGTCGATGTCGCAGATGGCCACGATGTTATGGCCAGCCGAAGTCTCCCGCAGGTCCGAACTTCCCTTACCGCCAACTCCGACACAGGCGATGTTCACCTTCTGATTCGCAGATCGCGGCTCAGCCATCGCACGACCAGCCAGCGGTCCTGCGATCGAAGCGGCCGTCATCCCCTGCAAGAAGACACGTCGGGAAAGTTGTCGGGATGTCATGTCAGTTGTCCTTGGCAGTCATTGGTGTCGTGTCGGCCAGATCGCCCCAAGCTGCATGGTAAGTCGAACGGGTGACCATTTTCCATGACGGCGTGGGTCATGCATGTTTCCCAGCGAAACCCGCAATTGACGCTCTCGCACACCGCACGTATTCTGACCGGTAGAACTTTCTTGGGAACAAACCAATCCCAAGCCGACGGCTCCGCCGTCGAACGAAAACTGGAAGACCGTCGTTACTTGCACGCCTTGCAGAGATTTGGAACCGACCGACATCCGCACGACGGCGGAGCCGTCGGCTTGGGAGATGAGGTCTCCTTGATCATTTAGCGTTCGGACGTGCGTCCGCAAATGAGCATTGTCGGCAAACGCAGTTGTCCACCACTGGAGGGACACAGCCATGAGCACTGATGTCACAACCGAGACGGAGCCGATTATAAGCCAAGACTCTCCGCCACAGGAGCCAGTTCGTCAACGACGAAAGTGGCCTCCGGTGCTTCTGACGGGCTTGCTCATTGCAATCGCAGCTCTCATCTGGGTCGCTCCGCAGATCGCCGGGCGGTACCTCGTTCAGCAGGGACTCAATGTCGAAGGGCCGACCGAGCAGACAGTTCACATCAAGATTGGCGAGACATCCCTCGGTTGGCTGTCACCCGTCACGCTGAGCGATGTCACTGTGCACGATCTGGAGGGACAACCACTCGTACAGGTCGCGACTGTCGTCTCCGATCGGCCGCTGTGGCAGCTGGCGACGAATCGCACACAACCGGGACGCTTCATCGCCAGACAACCTGAGGTGCGTGTCCTCGTGCGTGAAGACGGAAGCAACGCGGCTGATGTCATCAATGTCATCACGAGTACAACCGATTCCGACGGGTACTCGCAACTCGCGCTGACGGTCGAGCAGGGGCAGGTGACTGCAACTGATGCGGAGGGGAACGAACTCGCTCACATTGAGAATCTCTCACTCTCGGTGACCGACGCGCGGCGGAGCGAACGAGAACTCAACTTCGAACTGACAGCCGATGTGCAGCAGCAGGATAAACGGCTGCCCGTTGAAGCGGGCTTTGAATGGGCTGGCGGACCGACCGCCGATCCGCTGCGAAGCGGCAAAGGGTCATTCGCTGTCACGTTCCCGCCGCTGTCCATGACGTCTCTGGCAACGCATCTGCAGAAGTGGGTGCCGGAACTCGATCTTCGCAGTGGAGACGTCGCCGGGAAGATGCTCGCTGAGTGGGACTTCTCGGAATCGCAACGTGTGAACGCCCAGGGGACGCTGACCGCGACCAACGTCAAAGGCACAATCACTTCCGGCGACGAATCATCCCGTGAGATCGACTGGCCTTCGGAAGAGCTTACCTTTGCGATCGAGGGAGACTATTCACCGGAATCCGATTCGCTGTTGCTCTCGAAGGCAGCCGTGCAGTCGACGCCCGTCACGTTGAATGCCACCGGCGGCATCACTGACTTGCGGGGCGAATGCATCGTCGACCTGCGTGGCGAACTGCGGTACGACCTTGACCGCTTCGTCAACACACTCGCTGCAGACTACCGCGATCAGGTGCAGGTACGCGGGCTGCAAACGCGTGAGTTCAAGGTCCTCGGCCCCTTGGTGCGGCAGATTGACGGCGTCGCGACCTACGATCTGTCGCAGGTGGCCCTCGAAGCCGATCTCGGTTGGGAGGAGGCACATGTGTTCGGCGTGCATTCCGAGCAGGCGACGATCGTCACCCGGCTCATCGACGGCGTGCTGGAGATTGAGCCGCGTCACGTTCCGGTCAGCGGCGGACAGTTTCTCGGGAAACCTCATGTTGACCTGCAGGTCCAACCGGCCCACGCGGAGATGGCACAGGGGCTCGTGCTGGAGAACATCGAACTGTCCCCCGAGATGTGTCACCTCTGGCTGAAGTACCTCTCGCCACCGCTCGCCGAAGCGACTCGGGCACAGGGACGCTTCTCGATCGCTCTAAGCGACACCAATCTTCCGTTGAAGGACATGGCATCAAGTGAGTTTCAAGGGGTGCTGACGGTTCACTCCGCGGAGGTGAAGCCCGGACCGTTTGTCGAAGAGATCGTTGAACTTGTTTCTGGTATTGAAGGCATGGTCTCGGGTCGTCGCAATGTCTCGACGGTCGCAGGCGACGTCTGGATCTCGATGCCGGAGCAGGAGATCGCCTTCCATATGACGGGGGGACGGATTCATCATGCGTCGATCGAATTCCATGCCGGCCCGGTGACCATTCGCTCCACCGGCTCCGTCGGCATTGACGAGTCGCTCGACCTGATGATCTCGGTCACGCTCCCGGACGAATGGCTGCGCGGCCCGATTCTCTCCGACCTGTTCAGCGGCGAAGTGATTCGCATCCCAGTCGTCGGAACGTTCGACCGCCCGCAGTTCGATCGCCGGGGGTTGAAAGACTTCGGCAAACGCATCGCTGCCCGCGCGACAGGCGGGCTGCTGAGGCGACTCCTCGCAGAGTAAAGTCAGCGGAAAATGGGACGTGAGGGATTCCGATCCCGCACGCTGAGTTTGTTACTCGCTGTTTTCTCAGATGAACATGAGGTCGCTGTCAACCGGGTCGAGTTCAATCCCCGGTGGGCCGTCAAAGTGGTCCTCGACGAAGCGGTTCCACTGATCACGGGTCTTCTTCGAGATGACCTCAGAGACATCGCCCGTGCACGTCTCGCAAACGAGCAACGGAAACGAGAGAGTTCGCGATGGGTCACTCACCTGTACCATCTGTCTCCCGATGCAGACCGCTTCCATGCAATACCGGTGAGAATCCCCGCGTGGCGTTCCACAGAACCGACAGCGGTCGATGTCCATCGGCGGCTTCGCGACGACATCCTCCCAGAGAGTGGACGTCTCCGAGTTATCAGGTTCGGTGATCGGCTGAGCGATTGATTGGATACGTGCATCAAGCCACGCTTCAATCGCCTGTCGCGACTCCTCCGAGTATTCTCGCTGAAGCTGTCCGACGCAGGTGAGACAGATCGCCATCTCGAACACAGTCTCCCGGGCCACGACGTTCTTGAGGATCACGTAGGGGACGTCGCCCTCAAGCAGACTGGCTCCACAGTCGATGCACGTGTCGAACGGCAGTCCCGAGTACTCCGAGTAGAAATCCTCTGGCATATCAATCATGTTGTTTCCATGAGTCACGTAATCGCTTAGAACGTTGCTCAAACTGAACCTTGGGTGGCATGGTGTCACGGCGATAGCCGGGTCACCATGTTCGAGTACCGCCGAAAGCCATGCTCACCCGCCTACCAGCGTGAGAGCATGCCACCCGAATCATGAAACCGTTCTTTCTTTTCATTGAGGTGCAACTGCGGCAACGGTTGTCTGGACTTCCCTGTGAGAATACGATAATTCAGAGTATATTCACCACAGACATCATGGATTTCCCCCCTGTCTGACAGAGGGCGGGCAGGACAATGCACGACTGGTCTGTCAGGTTGGAATCAGAGTCGGGTTACGAGCTGACGGAGTCGATCGACGCTCCGGCGGATGGAATCCTGCCTCCAACGAACATGCACAGTTCGACGAAAAACCGGACGATCAACGACTGAACGCCGAAGCGTTTCCAGTTTCAACGAGGTTCAGACACCACGGACAATGACGAATCATTCATCTTCCTCCAGCAATGGCAGCAGTAACGGCTCCGCGATGATTGAGGCAGATGGCCTCAGCAAGTTTTACGGACCGTTTGCTGCGACGCGTGATGTCAGCTTTTCCGTCCCTCGTGGGCAGGTCGCCGCCTTTCTCGGTCCAAACGGGGCGGGCAAGTCGACGACCATGAAACTCCTCACGGGGTTTCTCTCTCCCAGCGAAGGACAGGCCCGCATCGGTGGGCATGATGTTCTCCGAGACCGCATCGCTGCTTCGCAGTTGATCGGGTATCTCCCGGAGAACGGGCCGCTGTACAACGATATGTCGCCGCAGTCGCTGCTCAAGTACATGGGCGAAGCCCGGGGCATGTCGAGTGCGGACATTCGCAACCGGATGGAGTATGTCGCCGACAAATGCTCGCTGGGGAGTGTGTGGGGCAAGGTGACCGGCAAGCTCTCTCGCGGATATCGACAGCGGGTCGGCATGGCTCAGGCACTGCTGCACGATCCCGAGGTGCTCATCCTCGACGAGCCGACGTCCGGTCTGGACCCGAATCAGGTGCATCAGGTCCGCGAGTTGATCCGCAGCCTGGGAGAAACGAAAACGATTCTGCTGTCGACGCACATTCTCTCCGAGGTGAGTGCAGTGTGCAGCCGTGTGATCCTGATCAACGATGGCCGCATCGTGCTGGACGGATCAGTCGACGACATGCAGTCGGGCGGCGATATGGAGTCACGCTTCCGCGATCTCACAGGCGGCGGCAAGAACTGACATCACTGGCATGTGACCGTATTGTTGCGAGTCCATGCGAGCAACCAACAAGAACGAACCACTTCAACAGTCATCCACAGGATTCACCGTCGAAGATGCGAAGTCACGTGATTTGGGCAGTGTTTAAACGGAACGTTACCAGCTACTTCTCAGGCATGCTGGGCTATCTGTTTATCGTGGTGTTCGTGGTCTCCGGAGCGTTTGCGGCGTTCAACGCCCGCTTCTTCGCGAACAACCTCGCCAATCTCGACCAGTTGAGTTACTGGTTCCCGTACCTGCTGTTGTTTGTGGTGCCAGCCATCACCATGACGGCGTGGGCGGACGAAAAGAAGACCGGAACCGACGAACTGCTCTTCACTCTCCCTGCGAAGGACTGGGAGATTCTGCTCGGCAAGTACTTCGCCGTGCTGGCCGTCTATACGATCGCACTCCTGTTCTCGCTCACACATGTCATGGTGCTCGCCTACTACGGCAACCCGGACATGGGCGTGATCTTCACGACCTACATCGGCTACTGGCTCGCGGGTGGGGCGCTGCTCGCCGTGGGTATGTTCGCCTCCGTGTTGACCGGCAGCGTGACGGTCGCCTTCGTCGTTGGGGCAGCTCTATGTTCGATTCCCATCTTCATTGGACACGTCCCCGGACTGGGAAGCTGGCTGAAGGAGTTCAGTATTGAGGAGCGTCTGCGTGACTTTACGCTCGGCATGATCCCTCTGGAGAGTCTGATCTACTTCGTCTCCCTCGCAGGATTTGCTCTGTATCTCAACGCTGTCATGATCGCCCGGCGACACTGGGCGGGCGGACCGCAGGGGGCCACGATGGGTTGGCAGTTTCTCGCACGGGCCATCTCGCTGGCGGTCGTGCTTGTCAGTGCGAATTACATGGTTGGACAGGCCGGCATGCGGGCCGATCTCACCTCCGAAGAACTCTTCACCCTCTCCGATACGACGCGAGAGGTTCTTGGCAACATCGACAAGGAGAAACCGGTCACAATCGAGGCGTACGTCAGCACGGCGGACGAGGTGCCCCAACAGTACGTTGGCATCCGCAAGAAACTGCTCGGATTGTTGCGGGAGATCGACAGTCGCGGCGGCAGCAAAGTTCAGGTGCAATACGTTGAGGTCGAGCCGTTCAGTGAGGAAGCGGAGATCGCAGAGAAGTGGGGCATCCAAGCCCGCTCCGTCACCACCGAGGACGAAGGCGGCCGCTTCGTTCGCAAGGACATCTTCCTCGGCACGGTCACCCGTAGCGGCTACGACGAAGTGGTCGTGCCGTTCTACGGCGTGGGCGACTCGGTCGAGTTTGAGCTGGCCCGTTCACTCGGGACCGTCGCGAACGAGGAACGCTTGACGATCGGCGTGCTGGAGACCGATGCCAAGCTCATGGGCGGTTTCAATCAACAGTCGTTCAGCTCCGATCCGGAATGGCGAATCGTCACTGAGCTGAAGAAGCAATACAAGGTCAAAAACGTTTCTCCTGCCGCACCGATCGAGGAGAAAATGGACGTGCTGCTCGCCGTCATGCCCTCATCGCTGAATGAGGAGCAGATGGCGAACTTTGTCGCCTATGTGAAGACGGGCGAGCCGGTGCTGATCTTCGACGACCCGATGCCGGTGACTTGGGGCTCGGGCATTCAAGGGGCTCCGTTGATGCCCAAGCCGTCTCCCGGCGGAGGCATGATGGGGATGCAGCAACCACCCGAGCCGAAAGCGTCCGGCGGCCGCGCGACAGACCTTCTCAACGCTCTCGACATCGCTTGGGACGCGGGGCAGGTGACGTTTGATGCGTTCAATCCTCATCCGGAGTTTTACGACGTCGTCCGGCCCGAACTGGTGTTCGTCAAATCAGACAGCGGCAGCGCGAACGCGTTCAACCCGGACAGTGAAATCTCCAGCGGCCTCGAAGAAATGCTGATGTTCTTCCCTGGCAGCGTGATGCCTCGCGAGAACAGCAAAAACGAGTTCACCAAATTGCTGCTGACCGGGTCACGTAACTCCGGCACCCTCGACTGGGACGAGATCACATCACCGGGCATCTTCGGCGGAAGGAACGTGAATCCGTTCCCCGATCGCATCGTCGATGAATACGCACACGTCCTCGCAGCTCATGTGAAGTCCAAAGAGAAGAGCGACTCCGGCTCCTCGGTGAATGCCATCTTCGTCGCGGATTCGGACGTCATTTCGGATGAGTCATTCCGTTTGCGGGAGGACGTGTTCCTCGACCTGTCGATCGACAACGTGACGTTCGTCATGAACGCGGTTGACGTGCTGGCAGGTGAGGATCGCTACGTTGGTCTGCGTTCACGTCGGCCGAAGCAGCGAATCCTGACGGTCGTCCAGCATCAGAAGGAGCGTTTCATCAACGACCGCATCGCGCGTCAGACCGAAGCCAAGGAAGAGGCGGATGACCGTCTCGACGCGGCTCGCGAACGATTGCAGGACAAAGTTGACGAGATTCAGAATGACAGCTCTCTCGATGCACGCACCAAACAGCAGCTGTTGCGGAATGCTCAAACGAACTTGAACCGTCAACTCGAACTGGAGGAGGCGGAAATCGAACGTGCGAAAGAGGCACAGGTCCGGCAGGCGAAGATCGAATCGGAACGGTCGATCCGCAAGATCGAAGACAGCGTCTGGCGATGGGCTGTGTTTATTCCGCCGATTCCCGCCATTCTCGTCGGGCTGATCATGCTGAGTCTGCAGATCCTCAACGAACGACAGAACATTGACTCCAGCCGTCGAGTCTGAGTGACGGCTGACGCAACGAAATCAAACTTCTTCCTTCGGGAATTGACACAACCATGCAGGAATCACAACGCACATTGGTGTTTGTCGGAGCCGCCGTCATCTCGGTCGTGCTCGCCGCTGCGACCTATCGAGCAACACAGCCCGCACCACTGGCCGAGTTCAGCGACGTGGGTGAGCCGTTCTATCCAGACTTCGACGATCCGAACGAGGCGACCGGCCTGCGCGTCGCGGCCTACAACGAGGACGCGGCCAAGGTCGATGTCTTCAACGTCGAGTTCAAGGACGGACTCTGGCGAATTCCTTCCCATCACAATTACCCGGCCGATGGTGAAGAGCAACTCTCGAAGACGGCGACGTCCATCATCGGCATTGAACGCAGTGCACTGGCCAGTACGTCTTCCGACGACTTCAAGCGGTTCGGTGTGCTCGATCCGCTGGACGAGAGTGTCACTGGCACCGAGGGGCGAGGCGATCGGATCACTCTCTTCGAGGGCGACAACGTCCTCGCAGACTACATCATTGGAAACAAAGTTGAGGACCAGACGGACGTCTACCACATTCGCCGCCCTGATGAGGAGCGGACTTACCGCGCCTCGCTGGACATCGACATCTCGACGAAGTTCGCGGACTGGATTGAGCCGGACTTGCTCGATGTCACACGCGGCGACCTGAGGGAGATCGTGATCGACAACTACTCGATCGATGAAGCTCGCGGTGCTCTCATCCCCGGCGAGCAAAGCCAGTTGAAGCGACCCAACTCGACCGACCCCTGGGTCCTTGACGGACTTGCTGAGGGCGAGGAGGTCAACACGACCAATGTGAACTCAATCATCAACGCGTTGGAGGACCTCAAAATCGTTGGCGTGCGTCCCAAGCCGCCCGGACTGAGTGCGGACCTCAAAGGGGAGAGCAAAGAGGGCGCACGGATCGACACCCTTGCCTTCCTCGATCTGCAGGAAAAGGGTTACTTCATTGATGCCGAAGGCGCGCTGGTCTCGAACGAAGGCGAAGTCCGTGTCGGCACGGCTGATGGTGTGCTTTACGTCCTGAGGTTTGGTGAGGTCTTCACCGGGTCGGATGTCGAGATCGAAGTCGGCAGCGAGAAGGACGCCCCAACGGAAGGCACGGAGGAATCATCCGGGGACGAGGCCGCAGAGGACGAGTCGACCGAGGAGGGATCGGAAGACGAGGAGGCAGATTCGACGAAACAAAGCCGTTACCTGTTCATTACGACGCAGTTCCATGAAGCACTGATCGAACCGCTGGGCGAGAAGCCGGTCGAGCCGGAGAAGCGCTCGGCTGAAGAGACCGAGGAAGCGGCGGACGCTGAGACAGACGCGGATGAGGGAGCGGAGTCGACTGACGATGAACCGGCCGAGGATGGGGATGCGGATACTGCGGCGACGGACAAGGACGCTGAGTACAAGAAGGCGTTCGCCGAGTACGAGACAAGTCTCAAACAATGGGAGTCGGAGAAGTCCGCTTACGATAAGAAGATTGAAGACGGCAAAGAGAAGGTCAAGGAGTTGAGCATTCGATTTGCGGACTGGTATTACGTGATCTCATCGGACACCTTCGACGATATCCGCGTGGATCGCACAGAACTCATCAAAGTGAAGGAGCCGGAGGAAGGCGAGGACGATACGACGGCTGCCGATGCGCCCGCACTAGCGCCTCCGACAACGGATCCTGCTTCTGATGAAACTCCTGAGCCGGAGCCGGCATCGACGTCTGAGCCCGAAACGAGTGACGACACACCATCAGCCGACGCGCCTGCACCTGAATCGAAGGGTGATGCCGACGAGCCTGAAGACTTGCCGGATATTGATGAGGAGAAGTTGCCGGAGGGCGAGCCGGGTTCGCCCGCCCCCGAGGCGGAATCCGAGGAAGATGCGAACGAGTGATGAATCGTAGCGTGCTGGCTGATGACGAGTCGTTTCGTCTGCGAGCGCTCGTGGAGCGTCGCGGCTGGATTTCGGGGTGGCGGGGTCAGGAGCGAAGCGGATGGCCCCGGTGTTTGGACGCACAAGTCCAGGGCCATCCCGTTGGTCTGACCCTGCCACCCAACCCGAATTCTTTGCTGTGTCGCTTCATTAGCGACATCACCGCGGAGCCTGATGACGACTTTGGTCAAGCGTCGTCTGCCGGGTGGTGGAAACGGGGAGAGTCGATGATGCCGAGGCGGTGGGCGTAGAATTCGCTGAGCACGCCGAGGGTGCCGCAGCCGTAGGTCACGCAGCGACGGAAGGGGATGCTCGACGCCTCCTCGAAGTAGCGGACCGGCACAGGCACGTCGCCGATACGGAATCCAAAGTGAACGGCCTGCGCGAGGAACTGACTGTCGAACACGAAGTCGTCCGAGTTCTGGTCGATCGGAATCGTCTCCAAAACTTCGCGGCTGTAGGCCCGGAAGCCGCTGTGGAAGTCGCCGAGGTTTTGTCCGAGAGCAATGTTCTCGACCGTCGTGAGGATACGGTTTGCGACGTACTTCCAGACCGGCATGCCGCCCCGCAGGGCCTCCTGTCGTGTGCGGATGCGTGAGCCGAGCACGACGTCGCAGATGTCCAGCTTGAGAAAGTCGACCGCGATGCCTGCGAGCCGGCTGTCATACTGAAAGTCGGGATGGATCATCACGACGTAGTCCGCACCGCGTTCGAGGGCGTGCTGATAGCAGGTCTTCTGATTGGCACCGTACCCGCCGTTCGACTCACGCTCGATGACGGTGATGCCGAGTGACCGGGCGACTTCAACCGTGTTGTCGCTGCTGCAATCGTCGACCAGGATCACCTCGTCGACGGACCCAAGGGGGATATCGTTGAGCGTCCGTTCGATCGTGGATGCCGCATTGTAGGCCGGCATGACAGCGATCGTGCGCTTCCTGGCCGTCTGCGACTGCGGAATTGAGTCGAGCAGGGGCTCAGCACGCTTGAGTTGCTCGGCCGGTGTGAGAATCGTCGATGGATTGTCGAGTTCCGTTGTCGGAGTCGCGGTGGTGCAGGATTTCACGGTCACCTCGTTTGTTTCGGTGATGCGGGAGCCGATCAGGGATCAGAATCGGTGAATGGACCAAAACCTAGCATGCAATTCAGTTGTGCGCAGGTGGCACAAGTCGCAGTTACGAAACATGGGCTATGTTTGACTGTTCCCCTCCCGACTGCGACACGACCGGTCTCTACGATCGTGCGGATGTTGACAGTCGTTCACGCTCAGTCTCCCGGATGACGTCATGGACTCAACCGCGTCAGATCACCGCGTCACTCCTGTCGATCGTTCGCTTCGTGCAGGCACAAACTCTTCGCCGCGGATGGCCATCTGTGGTCTGCTGGGTTTGATCGCTGCTGTCTACTGGCCTGTCCTCAGTTTTGACTTCGTCAACTGGGATGACCCGTGGTATGTGCTCAACAACCCGCTCATCACCAGTTGGCATCCGACAAACCTGTGGCGGATCGTGACGGAGTTCAACGTCAAGAACTATGCACCGCTGACGACGCTGTCGCTGTTGATCGACCATACGCTCTTCGGGAAGTCGCCAGAGGGTTATCACCTGATGAACGTGGTCCTGCATGGAATCAACGCCGTGCTGGTGCTGCTGCTGGTGACGCGATTGACGGACAATCGATCGATCGGATTGGCGACGGCGGCTTTGTTCGCAGTGCATCCCATGCAGATCGAGACCGTGGCATGGGTCTCGTCTCGCAAGACGCTGTTGTGCAGCGTGTTCATGCTGGCCTCATGTCGATGCTGGCTGCGGCCGGATCGCATCGGGCGTGATGAGTTTCGTGGGACGGCCTGGCTTGCTTTGGCGCTGCTGACCAAGGCAGCTGCAATCGTATTGCCGCCGATCGTGCTGGCGTACGACGTGATTGTTCGTCGCAGGACGATCGCCGATGCGTTGCCGCGTCAATTGATGCCGGGTCTTTTGTGCATTCTGCTGCTGAGGATCACGATGTCTGCCCAGAACAGTGTGATGGGTGGAGTCCGCGGTCATCTGGGGATGAGCAAACTGCAAATCCTGGGGATCGATTCGGTGATCGTCTGGAAATACGTGGGGATGCTCGCATGGCCGTCGGGGCTGAGCATCCTCTACGACCCGCCGACAGAGGGATTGTTGCTGCCGATCGTACTCTCGTCACTTGCCTGGATGGGCGTGGGGATCATCTGTTGGAAAACATGGCGACGTTTGCCGTTATTGAGTTTGTCCGTGATCACATGGTTCCTGCTGCTGTTCCCGGTGTTGAACTTCTTCCCGATCACGACGTTGATGAACGATCGATACATGTACCTGCCATGCGTTTGCGCGTTTGGACTGGCGAGTGGCGGTCTTCTCTTGAGTGCTCGCATGATTGCAGTGAGATTTGTGACTTCTCCAACATCACGAGTCAGAACCTCTAAGCTGATCACCGGCGGCGTGATCGCGACTGGAGTCTTCGGTTACGCCTCTGCAACTGCGAATTATCTCCCGGTCTGGCGAGACGGTTTGAGCCTGTGGGAGAACGCTGTCGAGCGTGTGCCTCAGTTACCAGTAGTGCAGATTCAATGGGCCGATGCGTTGCATGACTCGGGACAGGTTGAGCGTGCGATTATCGTCCTTGAGGAAACGTTGCAATCGCGCGAACCGGACGAACCGGATCGACTTCGAATTGAGGATCGCATCACGCGATGGCACCGCGAGGTCGGATTGCGCACGCAGGGAGAAGTGAATCTGCCTTCCGATCGGGAAAACCGGGAGATTCTCATCAAAGGAATTTGACTGCCCCATTTGCTGACCTAGGTTTCGGCAGTGAATGGAATCCTCAGAATTGCCCGGTGTTCTCCGTAGCAATCCATTGAGACGGGACGTCTCCCTATCGACCGTCGTGCAGGGCGATGCTCTCGCGGCAATCCCGACTTGGGGGTAACAGGTTGGTCATCTCAAGTACGTCCTTGGAGATGCCTGCCTGAAATAATTCGAAAGATTAGGGGATTCCAATGAAGTACTTCGTCCAAAGCGTGAGGCAATTCCTTGCCTCAGACGACGGACCAACAGCCGTCGAGTACGCGGTCATGCTTGCATTGATCGTCGTCGTTTGTCTGGCTGCCATCGGGGCAGTCGGAACGAACACCTCCTCCAAGTTTGATGCGGTTAACGCATCACTCAGCTAGTCGCCGCAGTCGCCATTGGTGACTGAGAGAACCATCGTCCTGCCGTCCGATCGCATTTGATCGGACGGCGGACGTTCCTGAAACAACTTGGGACGAACGACTCCGCGTCAGTCGTCTTCCCCGAAAACAACAAACAATGTTCCCCTTCTGGATCGAAATTCCGATTGTCTCGCTGATGCAGTGGTTGCCATTCGCCGTTGCCTTGATGGCCGTGTGGATGACCACAAGCTTGCATCGAGGCTCGCCGTTTTAGGCCGGTGCCGATCCTCTTTCGAACTCCTCCGAATTGATCTTCTCCTCAAACCCGTCGAGCGAATCGACCATAGAAAGGTGACCTCATGGATTGGCATGCCCTCCTCACTGAGAATCTGCACGTCAAGTTTGTCTGCATCGTGCTCATTGTTGCAGCCTGGATCGACGGTAAGGAACTTCGCGTTCCGAACTGGATCACGTTCCCGATGGTGCTCTCCGGAATCGTCTTCAATGTCTGGATGAGCGGTCTGAGCGGATTGGGTGCGGCATTGCTCGGCACGATCGTCGGTCTCGCCACGTTGCTGCCGTTGTACTCCGTCGGTGGCATGGGTGCAGGCGACGTGAAACTCATGGCCGGCATGGGTGCTTGGCTCGGCCCCGTCGTGACCTGGTACGCGTTCTGCGTCTCGGTTGTTGTGGGTGCCATCATGGCCATCTGCATGGTGCTGTACCGCAAGGGTTGGGACAAGCACTACGGCCAGTTCCTGATGATCGCCGCCGAGTGGTTGACCATCAAGAACCCGAGCGAGCTTTCGAAGATTGCCAAAGAGCGAAAGCCGAACATGCTCCTGCTCCCCTACGGCATTCCCATCTGCATCGGGTCGATCGCCTACTTCCTCTACGCCGGAATGATCTACTAATTCCAGCTGATCGCGAAGGGAAAGACGGACGGCAGTTGTTGCCGAAACTGACATGTGAATCTGGGTCATCAAGGCGGGCAAATCGGCTTGTCACGAGGCTGCCCGCACGACCCAAATAACCAATTCAACTCATCAAATCGTTATAGGTTGAAGAGTTTGACACGACGGTGCCGATGATGGGAACGCGACACTGCATTTCCATCGCGACACCTCCCCCTTTGTCCCCCGGGACACCTTGAGAGGTGAAACGATGAAAGTCAAAACGGTCGCGTTACTTGTCGTCGCCATCGGATGTGGCCTTGTCGCCATGATGGGTGTTCGGCAAGCCATGAACGGTAAAGGTTCCGGTCCTCAGGAGGAGAAGGTTTCGGTGTTAATGTCCGCCACACCCATCGATGTGGGATCCCCGCTCACTCCCGAGAACGTTGCGTTCAAGGAAGTTGCGGTCTCGTTGATCCCGCAGGATGCGATCCGGACACCCGAAGAATACGCCGAACGGGCCGCGAATGTCCGAATCCCGCCGAACAGTTTCGTCACACTTTCCATGCTCGGTGACGAAGGCGTGTTTGGAGCCTCCATGCAGATCCCGGTCGGGATGCGAGTAGTCTCCGTCAAGGTGAATGACACACAGACGCACAGCAACATGCTCGCACCGGGCGACCGTGTCGACGTGTTGGTGACCTACTCTTCACGTGGTCAACGTGGCATGAATACGAAAGTCAAGCCGCTCCTGGAGTACGTACCGATCTTTGCGACCGGCAACAAGACAGAAAACTCGGGCGACAAGAAAGAAGGCGGAGCATCGGTCAAGAACGTTTCGCTGCTCGTTACACCCGAGCAGGCATCATTTGTTCAACTCGCAGAAAAGAAGGGCGAGTTGTCCCTCGTCTGGCGGAACAAGGCGGACGATGAGCAGGTGCAGGTTGGTGCGATCGACGAACGCCTGATGGAAGAACTTCAGGGAACAGCCGATCGTGGTGCCGGTCCGTTCATGTACGGTGCTTCAGAGGGAGAAGGACCGCCGGGTGAACAACACGTCGGCATGTTCCTCGACGAGCAGGCGGAGGAAAAGCCGGAGCCGAAAGTCGAGAAGCCGGAGCCGAAAGTCGAAGTCGCACTCAACGACACACCGGACGTCCCCACGTGGCGGATGCAGATCTTCCATGGCGACAATCTGGAGGAGATCGACCTCGAACTGCCGGTCGTGGAGACTCCTGAAGAGGAACTCGATGCCGAGGCCGGTGCCAACGGAACAACAGATGGAAGCACTCCGACGGAGAAGAAATCGCCGTTCGAACCGGTGCTGGAGAAATTCAAGAACTTGCCATTCGGCAAATGAGGATGCGGGCAATACTGCAAACTTGCGGCAGAGACAAGACACGGAAGTCAACTCACGAAACTCACAAACTCAGCAGCGAGTCGACTTGTGCGGGGGCACAGGTCGCGCTCGTTGATGAGCGGGTTTCCATTACAAGTAAGGTGCACGGATGCGAACCTCGAATTCTCGCAGGGCCCGAACAGCGTGGATGTGTCTTCTGGCATCATGGATGCTCTGGGGCCATTCACACACCACCTTCGCCCAATCGTCGGCTGACGAGGCTGAGTTGCGTGCGAACGAGCAGGTCTATCAGGTCATCGCTCCGATCAGCGAACTGACGATCACCGAGCAGTTCTCGCGCGTCTTCGAGTGTGCGAATCGGATCGTCCGTGTCGACGGATTCGACCCGGAGGTGATCACGGTCTCGGCTCTCTCGCCACAGCGATTACGCATTCGAGCTGAGCGAAGTGGCGTGACCACGCTCGTTCTCACCGACGAGTATGACAACAGCTACAGCATCGAAGTGTTCGTGGCAGGCGATGTCCGTCACCTTGATGCATATCTCCGCAAGCTGTTCCCGGAAGCATCCGTCAACGCCGTAAAAGTGAATGACAGCGTTGTGCTCAAGGGTGTCGTCACCGAGCCGGATCATATCACGGAGATCATGGACGTTGCTAAGGAGTTCTACCCGAACGTGCTGAACCACATGCGAGTGGGCGGCGTGCATCAGGTGCAGTTGGATGTGCGTGTGATGGAGGTCGCCCGCACACGGGTCCGCCAGCTGGGGTTCAACTTTTTGATCAACGGCAATCACACCATGGTGGCAAGCACACCGGGTGCCGTGACGAGCATCAGTAGTGTGACAACGCCCCCCGGAGGTCCAAGCTCCGTGAACTTCACCGGCCTCGATTCTGCGATTCAATTCGCGGTCATGGGAACCACGGAGGTCTTCAACGGCTTTGTTGATGCACTTCGCAACGAAAGTCTCCTGAAAATCCTTGCTGAGCCAAAACTGGTCACCACCAGTGGCCGGCCGGCAACCCTGCTGTCCGGTGGTGAGTTTCCGGTGCTTGTCCCGCAAAGTCTCGGTACCGTCTCCATTGAATACAAGGACTTCGGCGTGCGAATGGAGGCAGTCCCGGTTGTTCTCGGAAACGGCCGCGTGCGACTGGACGTCGCTCCCGAAGTGAGTGAACGTGACTTCAGTAATGCCGTCACGGTTCAGGGCATGGTCGTACCGGGCATCACGACTCGCCGCGTCAACACACAGGTCGAGATGGCGTTCGGTGAAACACTGATGATCGGCGGACTGATCTCCACGCGAAGGTCAGGACAGGCGACGAAATTGCCATTCCTGGGTGAACTTCCCTTGGTCGGGGCTGCGTTTCGGACGGTTGACCACAGTCAGTCTGAAACCGAACTGCTGATTCTCGTGACTCCGCAAATGGTCTCACCGCTTGCTCCTCACCAGACACCATGCGTGCCTCCGGGCGGCTTCACGGACGATCCAACCGATCGTGAGCTGTTCCTCGACGGCATGATCGAAGTCCCGATGTACGGCGATGCTTGCCAGGGATGTGAGAACGGCCTCGGTGGTCTCTACGGCTCCGGTGGGGGATATGGCGGAAACGGATACTGTGGCCCGGGAGGATGTCCGCCTCAGCAGATGCAATCGTTCCCGTCGCAGATGCCCTCCTATCCCGGTGGCGAGATGATCGGACCGGATGGCGACTATGAGATGATGTCACCCTCCCCCATGCCCACCAACAGTCCACGTCCTTCGACGATCGCTCCGGAGGGGATGCCCTCAGCACCCCTTCAGTCGACGCCGCAGTTCCCGGTCGGCACCGAGACTCCGATGAATCAACCGACGTCGTTTCATTCGGCACCGGCACTCCCGCCGTTGCCCGGCGAAACCAGTGCCTCCAACGGGGTCAGTGCCGGTGCCAATCGGGCAGCCAATCTCGGGCTGATCGATCCGTTCCGAGGTCCCATTCAATCAGGAGATGTTCCCGTCCAGGTCGACACTCGGCCGATCCGTCAGACATCCCACTCGGTCAAACGTTGACAGTCAATGTCGCGACGATTGTCTCAATCCAGACAATCGGCCCCCCTGACGGGGGGCAACAGCAGGCCGCAGGGGTGAAACTCTGACGCTCAGGCAGCGACGAGCTAAACTCCTTTCGGCGGCCTTCTAGAGACAGGCAGTGTCAATTCGACTTCAGGCCTTGACTTCCTATGGCAGTCAAACAGCCCCAAGAGTGCATCACTCATGAATAACGTTGTCCGCATGGCGATCGTCGATCCCAACGACGCCACACGAGGATCTTTGAAGAACATGCTACTCGGTATCGACGCCGTCTGGCTCGAAGCCGAGTGTTCACGGTATGAGTTCTTCAGCGATGTCCTTGAACAGACCAAGCCCGACCTGGCACTCGTCGCCGTTGATGCGGATCCCGAGAAAGCGTTGCTGCTTTTGGCGGAGGTCAGTCAGGATCTGCCGTCATGTGCCTTGCTCGTCGTCAGCGGCTCTCAGGAAGGAAGTTTGATTCTGAAGGCCATGCGCAACGGAGCGCGTGAGTTTCTGAACTACCCCCTCCAGCTTGAAGACTTCATGGCGGCCCTGGACCGCATCCAACAGACGCTCAACAAGTCTGGTGGACCGGGGAAGAAGAAAGATCGTCAGGTCATCACCATCGCCGGGGCCAGTGGCGGCGTCGGCTGCACCGCGCTCGCCATCAATCTGGCCTGCGTCCTCGCTCAAAACAAACAAAACAGTGTTGCGGTCATGGACCTCGACCTCTCGCTGGGGGATGCGGATGTCTGGCTCGACATTATTCCCGATTACACCATCCTCGACGTCGCCGAGAACATTACCCGGCTCGACTACTCGCTGCTCAAGCGATCACTCACCATGCACGAATGCGGAGCGTTTCTTCTCCCACGCCCCGTGCAGATGATCGAAGACAATCTGATCTCGCCCGACTCACTCAAACGTGTTGTGACTTTGCTGAAAGCGACGTTCACCCATCTCGTGATCGACATCAGCAAGTCGTACACGCCGCTCGATATCGCGGCCATGGAACTCTCCGATCAGGTGCTGCTCGTCACACAACTCGACCTTCCCAGTCTGCGAAACGTCGTGCGACTGATTCAGTTCGTCGATGAGATGGAGGATGTCCGCGAGAAGCTTCGCATCGTGGTGAACCGCATCGGCCTCGAAGACTCGCAGATCAGTCTCAACAAGGCGCTCGAAACAATCGGGCGGGAAGTCTTCTGGCAGGTTCCCAATGATTACGCCAATATGGTTGAGTCCCGTAACAACGGTGTGCCGCTGATCTCCGAGGCCCCCAAAGCGAAGCTCACTCGATCGATCGAAGAGCTGGCAGAGGCCATCGACGGTTCCGTTGTCCTTCCGAGTGCAACTGAAGAGGGAGCTGCTTCCAAGAAGAGCAAAAGCCTGTTCAGCTTCCTCGGGTCGAAGTGACTCGTGCATTGCTTGCGAATCGGCTGTCACTTGCCGTGTGACGCTTCCCACAGGTTCAGCGTCAGGTGCGCCTGCCCCTGATGGTGAGGCTCGTGCCAGGCGACGATTTGCAGCGCCAACCCGACAGTCCACCCGCGCTCTCGAAAGACCTCGGGAACGCCGCTGAGGTCCGCCTCGCTGAACTGCTCTGCCATCGCCAGCAGATTTGCCCGCGTGTGCTCCAGCGTCTGCCGGATCTCATCGAGTGATGGCACGTCATCATCCGGCTCGCTCCCTTTCCCGTAACGACTGAGCGTTTCCGGGGGAAGCGATGAGGCGAAGCCCGGATTCATCATCGCGAAGCGTTCCTCCGTAATCGCGATGTGCATCAACTGCCATCCGACGTGAGCTCGTCCGGTCCCCGGCTGCCAACTCAGAGCCGCCTGCGGATCGGCCATCTCCGCGATCCGCTTGACCGACTCCAGCGTTCGGTCGCGATTGAACTTCCACTGCTCCACTCGCAAATCAATGATGCTCATCGTCGCACTCTCTCTGCTGTGACAATATGGGACCCTGTCGAGATGACATCCTATTCACGCACCCACCGCTTGCAAGGGAACGCCAAGTCCCGCACAGGGCCGAATGTTTGCGTCAACAGCCATGTTACGTCCACGGGAGGGCGAGGCTCCTGCCGAGCCGCAACAACCATGAATCGTCCCGATTACCGTGCCGCTCCGCGTTTGCGTTCACGCCCCAATCCTGGTCCAACTTGTTCAGACGTCGGCCCTGCGAAAACTGCTCAGCCCACGCGACACCCCTGCGTCGTCTGATTAGAATCCATTCATGTCGACATCTCCCGACAACACACCAGAAATTGCGGAATCGCCTGCGCGGCAGCAGGTGATGGAGTTCATCAACAGCCGCATTAACTTCGAGCGAATCTCGACCGAACAATACGACCTGCAGGACTTCAAGCTCGACCGGATGCGGGAGTTGCTCGCACGGCTCGGTGATCCGCAACGGACGATCCCCGCCGTTCATATTGCAGGCACCAAAGGCAAAGGCTCGACCGCCGCGATGACCGCTGCCATTCTGTCTGCGGGAGGGTCGCGCATCGGGCTGTTCACCTCGCCCCACTTGAACTCGATCGGCGAGCGAATGACAATCAACGGTCAGCAGCCGACCGACGAGCAACTCCTCTCAGCGATGGAGGTTGTCAGGCCGGTCGTCGAAGAGATGGAGTCGCTCGGCCCGCCAATGTGTCCGACCTTTTTCGAGTGCATCACCGCGATCGCCTGGGCACTCTTTCAAAGTCAGCGGGTCAATCTTGTTGTCCTCGAAGCGGGCCTTGGTGGACGCCTTGACGCCACGAACGTCTGCTCTCCCCTGGCAACTGTCATCACCAGCATCAGTCACGATCATGAACGCTTGCTGGGGGACACGCTCGTCAGCATCGCAGCTGAAAAGGCGGGCATCATCAAGCCGAAAGTCCCCGTCGTCAGCGGCGTGACTCAGCAGGAGCCACGGGACGTCATTCGCCGTGCGGCCGAAGAGCATGATTGTCAGCTGTACGAACTCGATCAGGACATCAAGTGGTCGCCTGTCGACACCCTGTCCGACTCGGTCGCCCTGTCTCGAATTCTGAGTCCGCTGGTGATCGACGTCCGCACTCCCTGGCGAAGCCACCGCGTCCGGGTCCCCTTGCCGGGCGAACATCAGGCGAGAAATCTAGCGTTGGCGCTCACTGTCTGCGATCTGCTTTCGCAGCGCCGTGCCGCCATCCCGGCAAACTCTATCACACGACGCCTTGCCGAACTTCGCTGGCCGCTTCGCGTCGAGGTGCTCAGACGCTCTCCGCTGGTGATCGTCGATGCCGCACACAACGACGGTTCGATTGAGTCCCTCCTTCACACGCTCAAGGAAAGCAATGCCGGCAAGAGAATCCTCATCTTCGCCACGTCCAAAGACAAGAACGCCGCCGGCATGTTGACCCAGCTCGACGATCATTTCGATCAGGCGATCATCACCCAGTTCATCGGCAACCCCCGCAGCATCGCGGTCGACACGCTGGCCGATATCGCCACACAACACCTCACAATCCCGTTTGCCACCGCAGCGACCCCCGCCGACGCATGGACCCTCGCCCAGCAACACGCAGGTCCGAACGACCTCATCTGCACCACCGGCTCATTCTTCCTCGCCGCCGAAATGCGTTCGGTGGTACTCAATAAGCCACCCCTCTCCCGCTGAGGGAGAGAAACAGATTCTGAGCGTCGGCGATGAATCAGGGTGAGGGGGCATTGCAACGAGAGGAACCAATCGGCAACCGTCCATTCCCCCTACCCACCCCGCAAGTCCGGCAACGCCAGCACATCGATCACACCCGACTTGCGACACACCGCCACGTGCCTGGTCCCCGGGAACTGACACGCCCCCAGCGCATCAGGAATCGCATACGACGACTCTGCCAGCAACTTCAGCTCCTCATTCTCCGTCGAGTAGATCGACATCCCCGCATCCCCCAACACGACGAGCCGCCCGTCACGCATGAAGGTGGCGGCTGCGGAATCATGGTCGAAGTGAAAGGTTTCAGTGGGCCCTTGCTCCAGCAATCGCCATGTCATCAACCCCTCACCCCTCCCTAAAACGACCACACGTTTCAGAGAGTGAGGAAATGCAGGAACGATTTCAGTGATTCGACTCTGCATTTCATCGATGATCTCGGAGTGCTCCTTGGTCAGCACAAACAGAGATCGATTGACGCCGACAACGACTCCATCGTCGCGTGCATGAATCGGCAACGGACCGTAAGGATGCTGGATGTCGGCACCTGGATCTTCCACTGGTGGCAGCGACACGGTCCGCAATGGTGTTCCGTCATGCGTGAATCCTTGTAATTTGGTAGGCGGATAGTTTGTGCACCAGATTTGATCGGTGGGGGATGTACAGAGTCCCGTCAAGTACGCTCCCACGCATGCCGGCGTTTGGGCCACTGCTGCCTGAACGGACCTTTCCTGGGGAAGGAGCGATTGAGGTTCAAGTGGTGAGCCATCGACCAAACCAATATGAATGTTCCCTCGACCATCAACCGCCAAGAGGATCGGTAACTGAGTCCATGAGTCCATTCGCCAGAAGACGCGCGTTGACGGTCTCCCCGTTGGCGACCAATCTTTCCTGTAGAGAAGCAGCCGATTCTTGTGATAACCGGCTACGTAAGCCGCCCGTTGTGTCAGTCGACAAACCTGCAAGTCACCTCCCTCAAGATGCAGACTGTTCACCTTCTCAGGAATGAAGCTGACCACACCACGTGACCCACTCTGCACCGGCAGAGGCTTTCGTATCCGTGCCAGCTTGTTAGCGTGCTCGTACCGATGGCAGTCGCGGTCGAGGAGTCTGTCGTCCGGGGCGAGTCGACGCAGGGCATCCAGGAGTGGCTTCGAGTGAACTCGTCGACGTTTGAGGACGCGTGACGTTGTCACCCGGGCGATATCCGCTGCGAAGGTCTGCACGTTGTCGTCCGGGTAGCCGACGGCTGCCTCGACGAGTCCGTCGACCAGCATCGACATGCGATCATCTCGCAGTGTCTGTCTGCTCAGGGATGTCACACGCTGATGGGCTGCCTCATGTCGTCCCAGTCGGCCGAGCATGCGGAACGATTCATCCAGACAGGCGCGTGCCTGCCCCGAGCGGGGCCAGCCCGCATCGAGTGACACAAGGGCCGCATCGACGTCTTCCAGCTTCTGCTCCTGCAGCTTGGCCGCAGCCAGATAGTCATCCTTTGCGATGAACTTCTCGACCGCCCGCTGATAGGCCTGCTCTGCTTCATCCGGTTGCTCCAGACGCACGTAGAGGTCGCCGATCTTCTCGAACTCTTCCAACTCCTCGTACAGCTTGACCGCCTCGTCGAACATGCCGCCGTTCTCCAGACAGCGGACCGCGTCCCAGGGGCGGTTCAGTTTCTCCTTGTAGACGACAGCTGCCTCACGATACTGCTTGCCTTTCTCCAGCACGGCTGCCGCGGAGGGGAGATCGTTGAGCAGCGTGGCATAGATGTAAGCCGCACGGCGATAACGACCCAGGCGAATCTCACGCTCCGCCAGCTCTCGATAGCGGTTGATCAGACGTTGCTGCCGGTCGTAATCGATGTCCCAGATGTCGGACGGTCCGCCGCCTCCCATGCCACCCAGACTGAAGTCCACCAGTCGTGACAGCAGCGAGAAGCCGGGGATCGCCAACCCACGAAACATCCCGCCGAACTGGCCACCGAACGGGATCGCGAACTTCAGCCCCTCATCCGGATTGGAGTGCAGCATATCGAGCAGCTTGTCAATCTGCCGATTGCGGGCACTCAACAAGTCCGCCGTCTTCTTGAGCATCCGCGCTGCCCACCCGTCACCGATTCCGCCCGACGCCTGTGCTCCCGTCTGCCCTCCGCTCGCCGCGTGTCCCGCTTTGCCCTTCGGCATCATCGACGCCAGCTTGCTCGCAGCCATGGCGAAAGGCAGCATGGCCGCACCGACTGCCGCCCGCATTCCCTGACCGACCTTCTCCATCGGTCCGCTGAGGAGTTGACCCATCTTGTCTGCCTGCGTGCCGATCGTCCCTTTCCCCGTGCCGAGCACTTCGTCCGCAGAAGGCAACTCCGGCCCGGAGACCGACCACAGCCGCGTGTTGACTGTTACCCCCGGCTCGGCTCGTGACCAGTCGTCATCACTGATGGTCGGCGGCTCAATCAGGTCACTCACCCGCCGCACATCGTCCGCCTCAAAGCCAATGAGTCCCACAACCGGATGCCACACATACGCTGCCATGTCACCGCTGAGCAGATCGGCCCACTCTTTGTCCGCCACCGGCGGGGAGAACGCTGCCTCGACGGGGACATACAGCTTCTCGCCAACGAGACCGTAGGGCTGAGAGCGAACGGGGGAAGGTTGAGGGTTGAGAGTTGAGAGTTGAGGGTTACGTGAAAGTGCAGTCTCCTCTGTACTCTTCACTCTCAACTCTCGGCTCTCAACTCTCCGTCGAAGCACCACCAGCACTCCCAAAGGCGTCAGGTCGTTCGCTGAACGCGGCACCACGAGAAGCTGCGCATCCACGAGCGACACGCCCCACACAGCCATGGCCTCCAGCCAGGCGGTCGAGTCGGACCCCTCCACAAACCGCGCGCACTCCACCCTCTGTTGCTCATGCGAGTAACGGAGTTGAATCGGTCGTGGGTTCATGAAAGAGAATGATGCTCAAAGAAAGTAGCCATCACGCTCTGCGTGATGAGCGGTCGATGGTGAACACATGCGAGTCCGTCGGAAGTCCTCAGGCATTCCTGACATCACGCGGAGCGTGATGACTACTCTGTGGGCGTCGGCCATCACTGAATCCTTTCGACGAACGGCGTGAACACGGTCTTGATGATGTCTTTCAGGTCATTGGGTTGTCGGTCGCCGAGGTAGTACGGCGAGCCCCACATGCGTCCGTCTGACACCCAGACGGCCACTTCAGGTTCGGTTAGCACGAGTGTCGCCTCCGGGATCGATCGGTCGCTGCTCTTGAGGTGCAGCAGTCCGCGTGAGTCGAGGATGACGCGGCTGCCATCTTCCCACACCGCCTGATGTAACCGAAACCCCACCTCACTCGGTGCCCGCATCTGGTCCAGCGATCGCACATGCCGCACACGATCGACGTCAGCCCCGGTTAGCATCACGAGCTTGAGTTGGTCCTTCATCGAGTGATACACGGCCAGCGGCCGCAGATCGACCTTCCACTTCGTCCCGCGTCGACTCTCCAGCACAATGTTCCATGCATTCAGAAACCCGACCCGCAGGAACCGCGTACGAATCGGCCGCAGTGGCGGACGCACTAACTCGCGAGGAACATCCGGTTCCAAAGGTGCGTACATCGGATGTGATTCACGAGTTTCTAAATCAAGCACTTGACCACTTCCCGGCATTGGTATTCGGTGGACACCGCTTCTCAACTCACCCAATCGGACACGCTGACCACTTCGGCCGACATCAACATGATCGAAACAAGTGTTCTTAATCTCAGGAGACCACACTGTCTCATCATGTGTGAAATAGAATCGGCCGTCCTTCGTCAGCACGACCGGACCGTTCGCCGCGATGCTGTCGAACACCGTCATCACCTGATCGGGTTTGATCCCCCCCAACGGCACCTCCTCCAGATGAGCCGTGAGCCCCTCGTATGAGAGTGCGTGCCAACTACCAGATGACTGAAAAAACCGTCCATCACGCAGAGTGAGATGCCGGGGTATCGCCAGACTCTTGAGGTGTGAACCATCACTGAGCGAGTGCACGTCGACAATGCCCTGTCGAATCACGAACAGCACCCCACCATGCTCGACGACCCGTTGGAAGTGTGGATGCTGCAGGTCGATCCTCTTGACGTCCAACATCTCTCGGTAAAATTCGGTCTCAATCAGAAACATATGTCCGGTGTGTTGCTTCCCGATGACGGCTCGCACATACCCGCTGCTCGGAACCAAGTCCCACCAGAGAAGGTCCCCCTTGGGGGCTGTGTCGGTGAGTTGTCGCCCTCCGCGTTCGGGTTCATCCCAGAGGATCAGGCGGCGGTCGTGGGTGAGGACGAGTGTGCCGTGATCGGGGACGTGCCACGTGGCTTCCGGGCGTTCGGGGTGTGACAGCCGGAGGGGGAAGGGCTCCACACGGAAGATAGCCGGGTACTCGATGCTGCGGCCCGGGTCGATCAACGGCGTGACCGGACGTCGCGGCGGCTCCAGCAGCTTGTCGACATCCAGGACCGCCTGCTTGAGCGGTTTGTCGCCTCGTGGTGAGTGCAGGCTGAGCTCGAATCGACCGTCGCGTGAGACGCCGGCGAGATAGGTTGCGTTCAGGTCCGACTCGTGCAGCAAGCGACGAAACTCGGCATCCGCGAGCACATCGTTTCCCGTGATCAGCACGACATCGGCCGTCGCCGCATCGAAGGACTCCGCAAATTGATCAAGTGCATCGCCCGGATGAGCCTCGGTTTGCAGTGACTCCAGATGTGCGATCAATCCCTCCCGCGTCCGCAGCTCGACCGGGACGACATCGTCCGCTTCGGCGCGGAAGGCGAACGTTTCGGTGTGTGCATCAGTCGTCGCGGCGAGTGAGAGAGCGACAGCCGTCTGATAGACGCGCGGTACGCCCCACATCCGCAGACCATTGTCGAGCAGCAGCACCCGCTGACGCGGCGGTTCAGCAGGCGGTGTCTCACGCCTGAGGTACAACGCCTCATTGAGCGCGACTCGTGTCATCAGCGTCTGATCGTCGTACGCCAACTCGCTAATCAGCAACCGGTCGAGCGGTCCCCGGTTGGTGATGTCCGACACGCCCCCCATCGGCAGGTCGTCATGGTCGACGATCGCACGAGGAAGTGAGACAACGGCCATCAGGTTCCGCGCCAGCCGGACCAGTCCCCCCAACTCTGGATCATCCTTGAGTTCCTCCATCAACTCCCGCACCGTCGAAAGAGGCTCGAATGGCTCGGGCTCGTCTTCTTCGATTGGCAAAGGCGTTTGTGCCGGCATCGAGTCCAACCCGGTCCGCAGTCGCAACGCCAGCGACTCCGCATCGACCCGACCGAGCCCATCTGCCATCGCACGCAAGGCGACCATGAGCGTGGTGCCAGACCACTTCCGAATTGTCACGTCAGCATCGTTGTGAAAGGCCAGACCCTCGTTCCACGCAGACACCACCGCTTCACTCGAGATCGCCTCGAGTCCTTGGGGGAAATGCTCGAAAACGATGGATGCCAACTCAGCCTTGGCTGCTGTCGTTTCCCGAAGGGGACCGGGCAACTCGTTCATCTGATGCAGCCGATTGACCACCTCCTCGGACCAGATATTGATCATCGGTGTCGGAAATGACACGAGTCTCTTCAAGAGCCTTGCGACGTCTCGATCACCCTCTCGCCAGTTGTTCCGGCAAGCCGCGACCAACAACAGAATCAATTCAAAGGATGGCAAGCGATCGGATCGCAACCGATTCAGAATCTCGACGATCTCCTCCGGGAACGCAATCGTCGTCCCGTCCAGCCATTCAGCTGCCTTCATTCCCTCCGACCAACGCCAGAACGAATCCTCACTCGGCGTGAGATAAGCGATGGGTGACAACTTGGTGTCAGACATGACGGCTCGCCTCCCACGAAGCACGCACACTGGACCGGGTCACAGTTGCAAAGCAGCGGCTCTCGATGATCGTGGATGATCCTTCGTCCATAAGAGCGAGATCTCCCGTCGGCACGCCGAGCATTTCTCGGAGCACATTCGCGTCGATAGAGGGAGACCACGTCCAACCGATCGGACACGCGAGGCCTGCATGGTCGACGTACAGACGACCCGGAAGTGGGGGCAGTGGGTTACCAAGAATGATCGCCTCGCCCGATGCGGAGATGGCGAACCGCCAACGCTGGAGCCGGACCTCCGGAGTCGTCACCGCGTACTTGGCCCAAGTGTCGAGAAACGTCACGAGCACACTGGGTGACTGCTCCGTCGACGAAGGCACGAGCGTTAGGCGGCTGCGATTGCGAGGTCGGCCGGCGTGCAGGGCGAGGGAGGTCTCAACCGGCAGCAACTCGACGAGCGGTCGCCAGTCGACGTCGGGCAAACGATCGGTCGGCACGCGGTCGCCCCACGGGACGAGTTGCTCATCGTCAAGAATGTCTAACAGCGTCGCTTCCGGAAGTCGTTGACGGAAGGCCTCCACATCGCCGGTGCCAGTCGTGCGGAGCCAGAGGTGCCCGTCATGTTCTGCAGCAAGGACGTCGGGGTCGATGCGCAAACGGGCAGCGCAGGCGGCTTCCGTGAGCGGCAGACGGGCGACCCAGACGGGCGTCATGACTGCTCTCCTGAGATCTTCCAGATATCGTCGACTCGCTTTTGAAGGAACTGCCGCTGTTGCTCCTCCCTCACCCACGCACATCGACCGGCGAGCACGCTCAGTTGGTCACGTAGGTAGGAACGGTCCGCATCCGAGAGGTTCTCTTCAGAGAATCGGGATGCGATGCGGTCGAGGTCGCGGGCGAGAGCTTCCGGATCGGGGGCATCGTCGCCATGCGATCGCGGGTGACGGGCCTGTTCGTCCTCAACGACATGTCGTTCAATCGCCTCCTGCACGAGCGTGGCGAGCACCTGTTGTTGCTCTTCGGTCTCCCATGTATAGCGCAGCACCCACAGGTCGGACGGCTGCACGGTCATGCGTCCGCAGAGAATGGCACTGGCGGCCATCAGTCGTTGAAACTTGACCGCCCGCCGGTCGGAGACGTCGATGCCTGCGTGACGCAATCGCTGCACGAGATCGGTATACGCCTCCCGCACGGCCATCACGTCGACATCGTGTAACAGCGATTGCATCTGCCTTACGTCGTTGACGCTGATCCGTTGTGACTGGTCAGTGTCTTGCTTCGAGGCTTCGACGTCGAGTTGCCAACCGGCATCGAGCACATCGGCCAATTGTTCGGGCGGGACATTGTCGCAAGGCACACGCAGCAGGAACCGGTCGAACAGCGCGTTGAGCGCCTCCTCTTCCGGCAGCCGGTTGCTTGCGCCAACGACCATCAAGGTCGGCAGGTTGCGTGTCTCCCGTCCGCGACGGAACACTCGCTCGTTGAGAGCCAGCAACAAACTGTTGAGGATCGCACTGTTGGCGTTGAGCAGCTCATCGAGAAACACCAGCGACGCCTCGGGCAGCATGCCGTCGGTGTTGGTGACGAGTTCGCCTTCGCGGAGTTTGCGAATGTCGAACGGCCCGAACAGTTCGTTCGGTTCAGTGAAACGGGTCAACAAGTAGTCGAACACCTGCCCATCCAGACGACGGGCGAGGTCCTGCACGAGAGCACTCTTGGCGGTTCCGGGAGGGCCCAGCAGGAAGACATTCTCGCGACCCACGAGTCCGATGCCGAACAGGTCGATGATCTCATCCTTGCCAATGAAAGCCCGCTTCATCGGTGAAAGGACCGTTTCGCCAAATCGCATGGCGATGGCAAGTCGAGGATCAGCGGGCGAAGTGAGTGTGTCGGTCATGGAGTGTTTGTCAGTTCTTCGCTGGAGAGGTATTGCTGAAATTCAGGAGCCAGTTCCGGGAAGCCGCCGATCGCTTCGCGGAGAGCTTCGACTGTTCGCTCGTCCTTCAGTCGTGAGGTGTCCGTTTGCGCGACGATGCGGTCGACGTACATCGTGCGCAGACACCGATCGTGTATGAAGGGTTCGACATCAATGTGTTCAATGCCCTTGATGCCGACGGATGACAGTGGCCAGTCGCTCGCCCACTGAAGCAGATGCTTCACCAGCGGATCGTCTTCGGATGCGGCTCTCGCGATGCGGGCGAGGTCCGGCAGAAAGCGAAAGGTCAAGTCGACCGAGTAGCAGACCACTCGTGATGGTCGCTCAGGACAGGGACGCGTCAGCCGTTTGGTGATCTCGTCCTCGCCGAGTTCCCGATAGATCAGCATTTGACACGCGGAGTACAACATTTCACCGGCCCACGTCGCCGCCGCCATCGAGAGTGCAGGTGGCTCATGCGGCAGCGTGCCTCGCCAAATCGGCTCGAACTCAACGAGCGCGCGCGACATGGCATCGAGGTCGCGGGACGTCGGAGACGCATCGCCATTGAGGACGACCCGTCCGTTATCGAACAGGTCGGCGATGAATCGAACTGTGGCCCGTTGGGTCATCGAGTTACGCCTCTCGTCAGGGGGAAGATCAGATCCATACTTGTCCGACGATTGGACGGACACCGTTCAGAAGAGAGTGTTCGCCCGCAGTGACGATCTGTTAGAGACAGCAAGTGCCCGCGTCGGCCATTCAAGGTTGCCATTATCGCTTGCGGGGCGATCGGCGTCCGCTCGCTGAGCCGTGTGGGACCCAGTTGTTGCTCGACTCCTTCGCCTGGCGAATGTCCTCGACGGTCGGGGGACTGTTTGTGCCGAATTCGAGCGACTTCGGTTTGCCCCCTTTGAGGCGGGGTTCATAGTCGAGCGGCCGACTTCCTCGCCCGCCGAAGATGCCGCCGAGCGTTGACGATGGCAGGTCGATCCGACGCAGCACAATCGAGAGAATCAGCAGTAAGGCGACGACGCCGAGCACGATCCAAGCGGTCTCAGGCCGGTCGTTGAAGACGGCCAATGCCAGCGCCGAGAGGCCGACCATGCCCAGGGTCAGGATGAAATAGGCCGCTGCCCACGATCCTGAGTTATTGTCGGACTTGAACTTCATGTTCTCCCACATGGGATTCTCCGTGAAGAGGCCGTGCAGCCGATGGTCAGACAGGTGTCACTATCATACCATGCTAGGGATTCGTGTCTATCAGCCTTGTGAAGGACATCAATGGCAGCCGAACAGGAGATGAAGGGCCGACGGGATGCAGCCGTGCGTCGGCTCATCAGTGAGGCGGAGATTCAGGCAGCTGTCGAGCAACTCGGGCAGTTGATCTCTGAGGAATACGCCGAAAAGCCGCTGACGATTCTTGGCGTGCTCACCGGCAGCATCATGCTCGTGACGGACCTGATTCGCCAGATCGAGCTGCCGCTCAAGCTCGGACTGATCCAGGCCTCCAGCTATCGAGGCACCGCGACATCGCCGAGTGAACTGCGGATCAATACGGCCCTCGTACCCGATGTCTCAGACCGACACGTCCTGCTCGTCGACGACATCTTCGATACGGGCAAGACAATGGAGGGGCTGATCGAACGATTGCAGGACTTCAACCCCCGCAGCGTGAAGAGTGCCGTGCTCTTATGGAAGAAGGTCCGCACGATCGTTGAGATCGAGCCGGACTATCACTGCTTCCTGATTCCCGACGAATTCGTCGTTGGCTACGGCCTCGACTTCAACGACGAGTACCGGCACTTGCCCTACATTGGTGTGGTGGAAGAGTGAGTCAGGCAAACTCGAATGCCGAAACACCCAATGACGAATGAAATCCGAAGCACGAATTTGTCGGATTTTCGGCCTTTTGTTTTCGAGCTTCCTTCGTCATTCTGATTTCGATATTCGTCATTCTTCACTGCTCCATTCATCAATGCTCAACTCCCCGTCGGATGAGATCACACACGTAATCGCCCCGGACGTATTGGTCGAGAGGACACGGTCCGCGTTTGCGTAAACGGCTCGGAGATCGTGCGTCGAGTGGGAGTCGCCGCCGCTGATGATGACATTGCGGGGTGAAGCCCAGTCGCTGATGGCGGTTGGATTGGCCTTGGGGCTGCCGTGATGTGGCGAGAGCATGACATCAACCGTATCGGTAGGAGTCGTCAGCAATTGTGTGAGGCCGTCCCCTTCGAGGTCTCCCGTAATGAGTAGTGACCGACCCGCGTAGGTGACTCGGAGCACGAGACTGTTGGCATTGTCGCGTTTGCTCGCCCATTGCGGCGGCGGATGCAGGATCGTCAACTCGACGTCGTCGCTGTCGGTGTCCAGCACGTCATCCTGTTGCAGCAGTCGGATCGGCACCCGCTCACGACTTGCTGCTTCGCAGAGGACCTCGACCGGCAATTGCTCAAAGTCGAGAAACGATTGCGTCAGGCAGAGCATGCCGACCGGCATCGTTTCGATGAGACCGGCAGCCGCGTTGAAATGATCCACGTCCGCATGCGAGATGACGATCGCATCGATGCCTTCGATGCCGCGATCCCACATGGCATTCTGAATGACGGCCTGTCCGCGCCTCGCACTGCCGAACATGCCCGCGTCGTAGAGCAGCGTTTCGCCATCCGGGAGTTCGAGCACGACCGCACAGCCATGTCCGACAGCGAGAAACGTGCAACGCAGCCCGTCTCGCCGGTTTGGCGCAAGGGGGATCATCAATCCCAGCAGAATCCATGATCCGAGGCACAACCATGCAGGTCGAGACGCCACTCTGGCTCGCCACGCAATGACTGCACCTGCAAGGAGTGTGTAGAAGCCGACAAGCCACCAGGCGGGCGGTCCGGCAACGGAGGCGTGACCCAGATTGACGTCCGCAGCACCGTCGACAACTCGCTGGATTAACTCCAATGACCAGTCGAACAGCATCGCCGGCCAGCGCACGATCCATGGTGCGAGGAGTCCGCAAAACAGTGTGATGAATCCCAGCCACAGCGTCATCCCGACGAACGGCAGCATCAGCACGTTGAGCAGAAACCCGACCGGAGCCACCACATGAAACTGAGCCGCGATCAACGGCATGGCGAAGAACCAGATGGCCGCGGTGATGACGTACCCTTCGACCAGCAGTCGCAATGAGCTTCGCAACAGTCCACCGCGTGGGTCGAACAGCCATTCCGTCGATTCGGCTCTCATCGGGTGTGACTTCAATCGTGTAATGAACATGGCGGCACAGCCGATCGCGACGACCGAGAGAAACGACAGCTGCGTCCCCACATCGAACAGATCGGTCGGGTTGATGAGCAGCACGATCAGTCCGCAGAGGGCGATCAGATTGACGCCTCCCACCTGCCGAAACCAGGGCCAACCGGCGGCTGTCACGACCGCGAGAATGCTCGCTCGCATCACCGGAGGACGATGATTCGTGATGAATGCATAAGCTGCGATCCCCAGCAGCAAAATGAGTGTCGTCATCAACAGGGGCGTTTTCAACAGACGACAAACCGCGAGCAGGAGTGCCGCGAGAATCCCCACGTGCAAGCCAGAGATCGCCAACAGATGCATGGTCCCGCTTTCTGCGAAGGCGTCGCGGACATCCTGAGGCAACATCGAGCGTTCGCCGATCAGCAGTGACAAGGCGAGTGGCACCCGCCTGCGGTCGACGTGATGCACGAGCACGTCCTCGCACTCATCCCGCATTCGCGCCCGCATACGGGCGATTCGTCCAGCCACTTTCGGTTCCAACACTCGTACCGCATCCGGATGGGTGACATCCAGCAGACAACGAATGCCCTCGCCTCGCAGATGATTGCGGTAATCAAACCCACCCGGATTGCGGACCCCACTCGGCGTCACGAGGAGCCCGGTGACCTCGACACGGTCTCCCACGTTCGCATGCAGCACATGACCGGTCACGATCAAACGCAGGCGACCCGTGATCGGAATATCGTCCGCCAGACTGACGAGACGTTCGCACTCAAGATCACATTGGCTGCGGTCGATCTGCATCCACGGGGGCGTCATGTCCGAATGATCAGCCGCGCGGACCGAGACGGGTGACGCAATAATTCCGACCAGCTGAACCGATGTGCCGTTCTCGCCCGCATAGCCACTCACATCACTCGGACTGACGGTCGACCAGCGAAGGTGGTGCCGCATGCCTCCGAGGGCGACGCAGGACACCAACAGCAGAATGGTTGTGGCAATGGGTCGAGTCGCCGTCACGGAACGGCAAATAATCCAGGTGAGTAGACAGAGCGCTGCCCAGAACGGAAAGGGGAGCTCGGTCACACGATCGACGGCGATCCCCGCGACGAAGCTGAGCGCCACCGGGAGTGCCGGTGCCTGCAACGTCCATAAGGTGCGATCGCCTGTCCCCATCCCGAGGTGCCTCCTTACTCGAAACTCTGCACAGCGCCTCCGTACATTCGCTGTAGTCCCGCTTCGGTTTGCAGCAACAGTGCCCCGTCGTCGTCGATGCCCGTAGCGGTCCCGGTCACGGTTTTTCGTTCGTCGCCGATGGTCAATGTGCGTCCGAGAAGCAGGTCATGTTTTCGCCATGCCTGCCGGACGCGATCCACATCGTCGCTGAGCCAGTTGAACTGCCGCTCCAGTTCCTGCACGACTGAGACTAGCACGTCCGAAACGGAGAGTTGTTCACCGTAAACATCGCATAACGACACGGCGGTTTGACGCAGTTCCTCCGGGGCATGGTCGACGCTGTTGTTGATGTTCAGTCCGATCCCCACAACGATACTCCCGGTCGATGATGGTGGCACCTCGACGAGAATCCCGCACACCTTTCGTCCATTGAGAAACACGTCGTTCGGCCACTTGAGCCGGACGTCTCCGTCGGCAATGAAAGACGAGACGCTGGCACAAACGGCACTCCCGACCGTGAGCGAGAGTTCGGGCCAGCGGGCCAGCGGCAGTCGCTCGACATCCGGACGCATCAGCAGCGAAAACGTCAGCGATCCGGACGACGACCACCAGCGGTTCGCACCACGCCCGCGACCTGCGGTCTGCCGGTCAGCAATGACCAGGCACGGATGCTCCACGTCACGTCGACCGGCCAACTCCAGCGCACGCGTGTTCGTCGAGCCGATCTCCTCATGCGCCTCGAACGATCGCACGAACGTCTCGCTGATTGCGCGATCACGCAGCACCTGAAAGTCGTGTGAGCATTCCACGTGTTGAATCCGACGAAGTGGGGTCCGCATCTGACGTCAGCAGAGTAACAAGTGTCCCGAACGTACAACATCCACTCCGCGAAATGTCTCCTCGACGCTTGACGCGTGATCGTTTGCATTCGACGATCCGCTGCATGTCACTTTTCATCGGAATGGACGAAGCCGGGTACGGTCCGAATCTCGGGCCTCTGGTCATCACGGCGACGGCGTGGGACCTGCCGGCCAACCCACGAGAGTGCGATGTCTGGAAATTGCTGTCGGATGTCGTTTCGCAAGACGGTTGGCAGGAGGGTAAACGTCTGCACATCGCGGACTCCAAGGACGTCTACTCGACAGCGAAGGGATTGAAGTCGCTGGAAACATCAGTGCACTGCATCCTGCAACTGGCGGGCGTTGAGTCATCGACCTTTAAGACACTCTGGCGACAACTCGCTGTCCATTTCCCGGAGGACGACGTGCAGGAGCCGTGGTTCGTCGACGATTTGCCGCTGCCCGTGCTGGCAGCCGTGGGAGAGGTCAATCATCTCGCAGATCGACTGGCCAATTGTGTTGCGACTGCCGGCATCGGTCGTCCGCGATTGCGGAGCGACGTCGTGTTGACCGATCGGTTCAACAGACTGAACTCACAACACAACAGTAAGGGGGTCACCCTCTCAACGCTCAGCCTGTCACTGCTGCGGACACTTTGGGAGCCGTCAAACGATGATGCCGCGTTGATCGTCGCTGACAAACATGGCGGACGTAACCGCTACGATGGCCTGCTGGCCGAGATTCTTGACGGCGAGATGATCTTCCGCGTCGAGGAGGGACGTGAGCGAAGCACGTATCGCATCGGCGAGACAGAAGTGCGTTTTCAAATGAAAGCGGAGGCTCACTTCCCGGTCGCGGTCGCTTCACTCGTGTCGAAGTATCTGCGGGAGATTGCGATGCTGTCGTTCAACCGCTTCTGGCGAACGCATCTGCCCGACCTCAAGGCAACGCAGGGGTATCCCGTCGATGCCCGACGATTCAAAGCGGACATCGCAGAGAAGCAAGCCGAACTCGCGATTCCCGATCAAATCCTCTGGCGCGATCGTTGAGTGTTCGAAGGTTCAGTTTGTCGGCACCGCTTCCGTCGGCTTTGTGGTCGTCATGATGGGCGAATTGAGGTCCGCCAGATCGGACGGTTTCACGCCGCGTCGATGTCCTTCGAACCGAAACGGAGCCGGTTGAAAGGCGCCGACAAAATCGACGTTGAGGTCCGGCGTGATCGCGTCCTCCAGGCCGGCCGCCCAGAAGCACGCGTTGATGAGCAGACGGCGGTAGTCGAGATTGACGATGTCCTCCGATGCTCCATAGGTCGTCGTGAAGACTCGCCCTTCGCTTCCGTCTTTCCCGTGGTAATGTCGGATCCATGCACCGGGGCACGGGGCCTTGTCCTCGGCGACGGGCGAATCGGCCGTCATGCCGTTGAGTGGCTGAGCCAACGCGAGTATTGTGCTGTCCGGCATCGGGTCGGTCCAGTATCCGCCCGCGTGCACCCATGGTTGTTCGACGCCGCGCAGGATCGGATGCGACTCTGCCTCCGGCACGAGAATGAGTCGAGTGCTCATCACATGGTTCGTGCCATAGTGACCGGCCCAACTCTCACCGAGCACCTGTCGGCCGAAACCGAGTTTGTAGTCATCCCCTTTGTACTGCCAGTCGTAACGGACGAACTCGGAGTCCGGCGCAATCTTGAAGGCGTGCGTCGCAGTTCTCATGCCGACGACGGGACCGGCCCGGTCAAGGTAGTCGACAATCGGCTGCATCTGCTCGGCTGGAAAATCCTTGAACCGGAGAAAGAACACAGCAAGGTCAGCCGAGTCAAGCGCCGATGTACCGGGCATGTTGTTTGCAGCCGGATCGATCTCGCCTGTCTGCGGGTCGAGCGTGAACAGCACGGTGCACTTGAAACCATGATGCACGGCCAATATTCGGGCGAGGGCAGGCAACGTCTCCTCCGACCGATACTCATGATCACCCGCGAGAAACACGATGTGCTTACCAACGCCCGGACCGGAGATTCCTTCATAACTCAGAGGGTCAGCGAATGAGGGCTGGCTCAGCATGGTCAGGACGAAAGCGGCGAGGAGATAACGCATCCACATGATGTCTCTTTCCAGTTTGGTTGGTCGATCGCGAACGCTTTGAATCATAGGATGATCAGCGGCAACCTTCACGCCTGTTTGCGCGACAGGCCGATGCGGCGGCGTTCGTGGTCGACGTCGAGCACCTTCACGTGAATGACGTCACCGACCGACACGACGTCGCTGGGCGACTCGATGAACGTGTCTGCGAGTTGCGAGATGTGGACGAGTCCATCCTGATGCACGCCGATATCGACGAATGCTCCGAACTTGGTGACGTTGGTTACCACACCTTCGAGAATCATCCCCGGTTTGAGGTCATCGAGATCGTTGACACCTTCCGCGAACTGGGCGACTTTGAATTCGCTGCGGGGGTCCCGTCCGGGTTTCGCGAGTTCAGAGATGATGTCCTGCACCGTCGGCAAGCCGCATTGCTCATCAACGAAATCCTCTGCATGAAGTTGGGCCGCCAGGGACTCGTTGCCGACGAGCCTGCGAGTGTCAACGTTGAGTCGAGCGGCCATCCTTTCGACGATGTGATAACTCTCCGGATGGACGGCTGAGTTGTCGAGTGGTTGTTGCCCGTCGCGAATGCGGAGAAAGCCGGCCGCCTGCTCGAACGCCTTGCGGCCCAGTTTGGGGACATCGAGCAGCCGCTGACGTGACTCGAACGGACCGACGGTGTCTCGATGCTCAACGATCCGCTCGGCGAGCTTCGGTCCTACGCCGGCGACATGTGCCAGCAGCGAACTGCTCGCCATGTTGAGATCGACACCGACTCCATTCACGCAGGACTCCACCTCGCGGTCGAGTCCGCGCCGCAGGAGGGTCTGATTCACGTCGTGCTGGTACTGTCCGACGCCGATGGATTTGGGATCGAGCTTGACCAACTCGGCCAAGGGATCCTGCAACCGGTGAGCAATGCTGATGGCACCTCGCACGGTGAGGTCGAGGTTCGGATACTCGTGCGCCGCCAGTTCGCTCGCCGAGTAGATCGAGGCTCCCGATTCGCTGACCATGACCTTGGTGAGAACGGGTGCATTGCTGTGGGACGACATTTCCTTGAGCAGTCCGCTGATGAAGGCGTCCGTCTCTCGCGAGGCCGTGCCGTTGCCGATGGCGATCAACTCGACGCCGTGACGCGTGATCAAGTCATTGACAATCGTCGAGGCACCTGCGATGTCCTCCCTGGGGGGCGTGGGATAGATGGTGCTGCTTTCGAGGAACTTGCCCGTCCCGTCGACGACAGCGACCTTGCATCCCGTTCGGAAACCCGGGTCAATGCCCATCGTGACACGCGGTCCCGCCGGCGGCGCGAGCAGAAGTTCTCGCAGATTTCGGGAGAAGACCTGGATCGCCTCCTCGTCTGCCTGCTCCTTGAGGACATGCAGGGTCAACGACTCGATGGCGGGGCACAGCAGCCGCTGATAGCAGTCCTCGACCGTTGTAAGCAGCAGTTGATGAAACTCGAAGTCTCGATTCGTAACCAGCATTCCTTTGAGTTTGCGGAGCACGAATTCGTCATTGAGTTCGACCGTCACGTTGAGTAGACCCTCGGCTTCGCCTCGCTTCATCGCGAGCAGACGGTGTGAGGGAATCCGTTTGACCGGTTCTTCACGATCGAGGTACATCTCGAACTTGGCGGCGTCGGATTTCTTGCCACGCTTGACCTTGGAATGAACACGGCCGTATTCACGCATCTGCTCGCTGAGCCAACGGCGCGTAATGACATCCTCGGACCATGTCTCAGCGACAATGTCGCACGCTCCCTGCAAGGCAGCCTCCGCGTCCGGGACGTCTTTGTCTGGGTTGACGAACGGCCTGACGATCTCATCCTTCGGCCGGCCGACCCGTTGCTGCTTTAACAGGATATCTGCAAGTGGCTGCAAGCCACGCTCACGAGCGGTTGCTGCTCGCGTGCGGCGTTTGGGCTTGAAGGGGAGATAGAGGTCTTCGAGATGCTGCCTGTCACTGCATTGCTCAATCTGCCGTTGCAACTCGGGCGTCAAAGATCCCTGTTCGTTGATCGTGAGCAGGATGGTGCTCTTTCGGCTCGCCAACTCGCGTGCTCTGGCGAGGCCGTCTTCGATCTGCCGCAGGGCGATCTCGTCGAGTCCGCCGGTCACCTCCTTGCGATAGCGAGCAATGAACGGCAACGTGTTCCCCTCGTCAAGCAGCTTGACCGCCTGTCCCACCTGCCGTTCGGAGAGTCCCGTCGCCGACGCGATCGATCTCGCCGCCTGATCAAGGTCGAAACGTTCAAAGGTCGGAGTTGCCACTCTTGTGAATCCCCTGCTGCGCCGTGAACATAGGCCCGCGATGCGACAATGTAGAGACCGTGACGGAGTGAGGGAATCGAGGGACCGATGAAAGCTCTCTTCTGTCCTTTGTGATTCGATCGATGCCAGCTACGATAGTTCGATGCAGGAACATATTGACATTGATGGCGTACGGCTGTTTCTGGGGCATCCTGATCCTTCGGAGGGGGAATGGATCGGGCAGGGGGAGATTCTCAGGCAGTTGCTCGCGTGTTGGCTGACGGTGAACGAGAAGGATTTGCCACTCGCGCCACGTCTGTTGGGACCGCCGGGGATCGGGAAGACGACACTCGGTATTGCAGCGGCGCGCAAGCGCGATCAGGAGTTGTACGTCTACCAGTGCACGTCTGATACCCGACCGGAGGACCTGCTGGTCACGCCTGTGCTTGCTGAGAATGGGAAGATCCAATATCAGGCGTCGCCTCTGGTGACGGCCATGATTCGCGGCGGAGTGTGCGTGCTCGACGAAGGGAACCGCATGAACGAGAAGTCGTGGGCGTCGCTCGCTCCGCTGCTCGATCACCGACGGTACATCGAGTCGATCGTGGCGGGGGTCACGATCCGGGCGCACGCGAATTTCCGCTGTGCCGTCACCATGAACGAAGACGACAGCACGTTCGAGATTCCCGATTACATCCTCTCGCGGCTGCAACCGACCCTTACGCTTTCGCATCCCGAACGCGATGAGGAGATGGCCATTCTGCAATACCATCTCCCCTTCGCTGATGTCGAGATATTGAACCTCACGGTCGAGTTTTTGCAACAGGCCCATGAACTCAAGCTCGATTTCTCGACACGCGACGGCATCAACGTCCTCCGGTACGCCCTCAAGCGACTGGCACAGGACGAAAAACACCCACTCGGTCGGGATGCCGTTTGGAGAGAAGCACTCGTGCGCTGTCTGGGCGACGAAGCCGTTGACCTGCAGTCACTGGCAGAGAATAAACAGCGGTCTCTCGGCGGCAACGTACTCCCAATGGGACTGGCGGATTTCTTTTTCGATCCCGACAGTGCACTCCGGCCGGACATGCTGGACCCGGACGACGACGACGATTTTGACGACCCCGATCTGTAAACAGAGAAGGAGACGTAGGCGTGCGCGTTCAATTTCTGGGAACGGGCGGATATCACCCCAACGATCGGCGAGAGACGGCTTGCATTCATCTGCCCGATCTGGGAGTCGTGTTCGATGCGGGCACTGCCATGTATCGACTGCCGGCGAAGATGGAGTCCGACGAGATCACGTTCTTTCTGTCACACGCTCATCTCGACCACATCATCGGACTGACGTATCTCCTGCCCGCCATCGGGGACGGGCTTCTGAAAAAGATCCGTCTCTTCGGAGCGGAGTCGGTTCTCGATGCGGTGCGGACTCATCTGTTCGCTGCGCCGGTGTTTCCCGTCATGCCGGACTTCGAGTTTCACCTGCTGGGCGAACAGGGTGAGATCAAACTCACAGACGTAGCCGTTTTGACGCATCAACGGCTCCCAAGTCATTCGGGTGGTTCGATGGCGTATCGCATCGATTCGCAAAAGGGCGAGTGGTCGATGGCCTATGTGACTGATACGTCGGTCGACGGCACGTATACGGAGTTCATTCGGGGTGTCGATCTGTTGATTCACGAATGTTACTTTCCGGACTCGCGAATGAACCTGGCAAACCGCACGGGTCACAGTTACACGACGCCTGTGGCGGAGTTGGCTCGTGACGCCCATGTCGGACGACTCGTCTGTGTGCACGTCAACCCACAGGACGACACGGACGATCCCATTGGTATCCCGGCCGCACGTGCCATCCATGCGGCGACAGAGATCGCCGTCGACGGATTGGAGATCGTGCTTTGAGGTGATCGCCGACTGCGATTAGCAGTGCAATTTGGACCGTTTCACCGGGGGAGTGGTCGTCCATCGCGACGGAGCAGTTTGCCCGCCCATCGACCTGACCGTATGATGACAGGCGAACGAAAAAGACGAGTGGTTTGTCCGTTTCGATCAGGTGAGTTGCCGACTTCCTGCAGCGTCAGGGCTCAGATGTTCCGCAACGTTCGACGGGAGTCGAAGGCACTGCTGGACAAGCCGGCAGTGGCACCCGAAAGTCAATCGATGACAGACCACTCGTCAGTCGACTTTTCATTGAATGATGCTCATGTCGTTGCGTCCACTGCTGCTGTTGATTGTCGGACTTTTGCTGTGCGGGCTCGTCCTGTTTGCGGCGATTGCTCCGACGCCGCAGTCGGCCGATGCGCCGATCGGTCCTCCATTGATTGCGGATGAGCCGGCCGAGACTCCCGAGGGGATGATTTGGGTGCCGGGCGGCACGTATCTGATGGGAACGGATGCTCTTCCGCCGGGAAGTGAGAACCCGGACCGCATCAAACTGGATGAAGTCCCCGCTCACGAGGTCGAAGTGGACGGGTTCTGGATCGATGAAACTGAAGTGACGAACCGACAGTTTGCAACGTTTGTCGACATGACGGGATTCGTCACGTTCGCCGAGAAGGTGCCCACGCGGGAGGAGCTTGCTCGTTCTGGGTTGGACATGAGCAACGTCCCGGACGAGGCGTTGTTTGCCGGGTCGATGTGTTTCAATCCGGAGTTTGACCGTGAGAATCTCGTTGTCGGCCCGCAGAACTGGGAGTATCAGGTCTGGATGGTGCGACGTGGAGCGAACTGGCGTCACCCGACCGGTCCAGAGTCGTCGATCGACGAGCGGATGGATCACCCGGTGGTGCACGTCAACTGGGAGGACGCGGTCGCGTTTTGCAAGTGGGCCGGCAAGCGTCTGCCGACGGAGGCCGAGTGGGAGTATGCAGCACGCGGAGGCCCGCATCAGGAGAGGCAGAAGTACCCGTGGGGAAACGAGCGGGACCCGAATGGCGAGTACGTCACCAACTACTGGCAGGGAGTGTTTCCAACGGAGCGACTGACGCTCGACGGGTTCGAGACGACTTCGCCGGTGAAGTCATTCCCGCCGAATCGGCTGGGCCTGTACGACATGTCGGGCAACGTGTGGGAATGGTGTGCCGACTATTACGCGGCCGACTACTATGCCGAGAGTCCGAGGCGAAATCCGCAGGGACCATCGGAGAGTTATGATCCCCATGAACCGGACGTCATCAAACGCGTTCAGCGCGGAGGATCCTTCATGTGCAACGTGAACAGTTGCACGGGCTATCGTTGTGCGGCGCGCATGCGGGGCGAGTTCACTTCCAGTTCATTTCACAACGGTTTCCGCTGCGTCGTCGATTCGTCAATGATCGATGAGTATCACGACGCGCAGCAGAAGATCCACGAGTGGCATTCGGGAACAGCGAAGCTCCAGTGATCAGGATCCAGCAAATCGCAACAATCCCCCATTCGACCGAGAGTCACGATCAGCCCGACTCTTGAAGTGTCGCCGCGAATTCGCGGACGCGTTCTTTCGGTCGACCCGGTGAGCGAACTGAGTAATCTTTGGTCTGCGGTGCAACTTCGAGCACAGCACAAACGGGGCCCACCGACTTCAGAAGCGTCTCGGCTCGACGTTGCCACTCGTCGAGTGTTGTGATGCGTTCGGTGTGACGAAAACCGCACTCTTCTGCGAGTCGTGCAAAGCCGATCTGTTGCCCGATCAATTGATCTATGTTCGACGCGGGGGTCGATTGACCTCCGGTGACTTCGTAGACGCCGTTGTCGAACACGAGCAGCGTGAAGTTCGCTGGTGCTACGTTGGCGATCGTGACGAGCGACCCGAGATTCATCAGCAACGAGCCGTCGCCGCAACAGGCGACGACGCGCCGTGACGGCTGAGCGATGGCGATGCCCAGTCCCCAGGACTGCGTCTGCCCCATGCTCGAAGGGACATGGACAAAGTCGAGCGGATGCGGCTCGAACTGTTGCCACTCTCGCCCGTTGCCCATCGACGTCAGCAGCACCTCATCCGTCCGAACGTCGTGCAGCGTGCGGAGGACGGAAAGCAGGTCCATGCGAATTGAAGGTGCACTCATGATTCGTTATGCACGCCCTTCTGCGATGAGTGCGATGCCCGCATGCCCGTTCGTCCGGCACGTTCGATAGTGCTCGGCCAGTAACGGCTTTTTCTCCGGCGTGTCGATGAGTTGTGTGTTGAGTTGCCACGCGTCGAGGATCGGCTCGGTGAAGATTCGTGCCGTGTCGCCGGGGAGGGACGACTGATTGAGGTAACTGCGATAACCGATGATGCCGAACAACGGCAGTCCGTAGTCGTGAATCGCATTCCGCAGAGCATCCCCCGATTCGAACAGCCCCGTACATTGAATCAGCACAACGGGCGAGGCTCCTCCGACGTGAAGACCTGCCGCGACGGCCCATGCCTCACCCTCCCGGCAGACCTGAATCAGCGACAGTTCGTCCGATTGTTGCATGGCGGGGTACCACTCGCCCAGCGTGCTGTCGGGCACACTGACGATATGTGACACGCCGACGGTGAGAAGTTCCTGGACGAATTCGTCTGCGTTGTACATCGGGGATCGTCTGAGATGATCGAAACGTCAGGTCGACTTGCCGTCACTTGCGTACGGCGACTCCTTGAGCTCCTTCACAAACGCGTCGACCTTTTTGGCGAGTTGCTCAGCGAGCCCCGGAGCATTCTCCAGCACGCCTTCGCGGGCCTGCTGCTCGAGGGTCTCGGCGATCTTCATGCCACTCTCCGCCTGAAACGTGCGCATGTTGCCTTTGACCGTGTGAGCCATCCGCTGAACCGTGGGTTTGTCACCGGCTTGAATCGCCTGATGCAGATTGGTCATGAGTTGGGGGACTTCCTCCAGCACCGCGTCCACGACTTCTCGTAACAGGTCCTTGTCCTGCTGCACGACATCCAGCGCGGCTGGCCAGTTGATTTCCATCTTGGGTGATCTTTGTGAAAGGATCGCGGGCGCAGGCGTTGGTCGGTTGAGAACGATTTCCTGCGCAAAGCTGTCGATCGTGGAGAATAGATCTTCGGGTCGAATGGGCTTGGCGACGTAGGCATCCATGCCCGAATTCAGGCAGAGCTCCTGATCGCCTCGCATCGCATGTGCGGTCATGGCGATGATCGGGATGTGACGTCGGCTTGCCTCCTCGCGTTTGCGAATGAGCCGTGTCGCCTCCAGTCCATCCATATGAGGCATCTGCACGTCCATCAAAATCAAATCGAAATGTTGAGACTTCCATTTGTCGAGTGCGGCGACACCGTCGTTGGCTACGTGGACATCGTGACCGAGCTTGCTCAGCAGGCCAATGGCGAGTTTTTGATTCGGAAGGCTGTCCTCGGCCAGCAGGATCTTCAGTCCACGAAGATGCTGAACCGGCTGATCATCCGCAGCTGAGCGTTGCTGCATCACAGCCGTGATGTCGAAGGCGGAACCGATGGAGTCGAGCAATTCCGATTGTTTGACCGGTTTCGTCATGAAACGATTGACCTGCAGGGATTCCGAACGATCGAAATCGCCGGCCGCTTCCCCGGAAGTCAGAATCATGGCGGTCAAAGACTTGAGGGCCTTGTCCTGCCGGATCTGCTCAATGAGCCAGAAGCCGTCCGCGTGCGGCATGTGAGCATCGGTCAACAGAAGTTGAACCGGATTGTCGGATGTGCCGGACTCGCGAAGCATCGTCAAGGCGTCAGGGGCATTGTTGGCCAGCGCGACGTGCATGCCCCAGTTTTGGAGCATCTCCTGTAGGATATGGAGGTTTGTCTCGTTGTCGTCGACGATGAGCACCGACAGTCCGCTCAGCGAGTCGAGCCCGTGTTCTGAAAGACCGCTGTCTTGCTCGTCGGCGACACCCAGTTGGGCGGTGAAGCAGAATGTGCTTCCCGCGCCGACCTGACTCTCGACCCAGATGCGGCCGTTCATCAGCTGCACCAGCCGCGTCGAGATCGCCAGTCCCAGACCAGTGCCTCCAAAGCGGCGCGTGGTCGACGAGTCAACCTGCTCGAACACTTCAAAGATGGTGTCCTGACGATCCGGGGGAATACCGATGCCCGTGTCGGTCACCGTGAATTTCAGATCGACCTCAGCATTTCCACGCGACTCAACGCCGATGTCGAGTACGACTTCACCTGTGTCCGTGAATTTGATGGCATTGCCGATCAGGTTGATGATGATCTGTCGCAAACGCCCGATGTCGCCGATGAGGTGATCGGGAACATCCGGACTGATGTGGCAGGCAAGCTCCAGACCCTTGTCGTGAGCGCGATTACTCAGTGACTTCATCGTGTCGCCGATGCGATCACGCAGGGGAAACGTCGCCGGGTGAAGGTCCAGTCGTCCGGCTTCGATTTTCGAGAAGTCGAGAATGTCGTTGATGAGCGACAGCAGCGACTCGGTCGAGTCCTGCACGATGAGCAGATTCTCACGTTGCTCGGACTGGAGTGACGTGTCGAGCACGAGGCTCGTCATGCCGAGGATCGCGTTCATGGGGGTGCGAATTTCGTGGCTCATGTTCGCCAGGAAGGCGCTCTTCGCCTGACTCGCCGCCTCCGCCGCCTCCTTGGCGTTTTGCAGAGCTGCTTCGTTCCGCTTGCGATTGGTGATGTCGTGCAGCACCGTCGCGTAGTGCACGGTTCCCTCCAACGGAATCGGTTGCATCGCCATCTCCGCAATGAACTCCTCTCCATTGCGGCGGACGAGTGGCACCTCCAGTCGCTTACCGAGGAGCGAGCTTTCCTCGCCGATGACACTGAACCGGCGGAAGGCCCGCTGATCGTCAATCGGAAGCGTGGGGGCGATCAGCAACTCGTCCATGTCCTGCCCGAGTGCCTCGGCGCGCGTGTACCCGAACGTCTGTTCGGCAGCCCTGTTGAACTCGACGATCTGTCCCTGCTCGTTCGAGATGATCAGACAATCGAGTGATGTCTCGAAGATCGCACGCTTCCGCGCTTCGCTCGCTTTGAGTTCCTCCTCCGCCCGCTTGCGATCGGTCTCGTCCCAGAAGATCAGTTGCACCCCGACCGTTTCACCATCCGCGTCAATGACGGGCGCCTTGATCACATGGACGTATCGCCAGTCACCCTCCGGCGTGCGATGCGACTCAACGTCCTCAAAGACTTCGCCTGACTGAATGACCGCGTGGTCGTCAGCTCGATACTTCTCGGCTAATTCATGCGGGAAGAAGTCGTAGTCCGTCTTGCCGACGATCTCGATCAGCGGCAGCCCAAACTCCTTGCAGACCGGTTGGTTGACGAACTGCATGACCCCTTCAAGGTCCTTGCGGATCAATCCGACCGGCAGGTTCTCGACGAGCGAGTTATAGGCGGCCTCCGCTGTTTTTAGCTGTCGCTCGTTCCACTTCGCTTCACGCCGCCGATCGTCAGCCAGTTTGCGGACCTCTTCCAATTCACTCTGAAGTGATTGTACGAGGTCCAGCAGTTGCTGAGTTTCGGTGGGGATCGAAGTTGGTTCGACCATGCCGGGTACCCGCCCCTTGCGTAAAAATTCCCACGAGAATTCGGAGGAGAACAATTCATACAAACTGAGGTCCAGCATAACGCGACACGAGAGAAGCACAATCAACATTTCGGATTGTTGCAATGCCTGATGTGACCGACGCTGCTAAGCTGTAGACACGATCTGGTTCCCAAGCTGATCTGGCTCCCAAGCTCCGGCTTGGGAACCCACGAGACGTGCTGCTCCATCTGCACAAGAGCCGACACGGCGGTGCGTTCCCAAACCGGAGTTTGGGAACGAGGGCATCGACGGAAGAACAACAGAGATGAGAACTCAATGAGCAACGTACGGCACTTCGGCGCATCTGGTGATGGTGAGACTGACGACACGGATGCGATTCGTCATGCACTCAGTGATGGTGATGGCGTGCTGGACTTTCCGCCGGGCACTTATCGCATCACGCAGACGATTGAGGTCCCGCTCGCTGACGTCGGACCGTGCGGGATTGATGGGAGTAGTGGCGCGGCTCGCATTTTGATGACGGGCGCAGGGCCGGCCTTTCGACTCGTTGGCACGCATGGAGGCACAGGCGATCCTCACTCGGTGAAAGGGAATGTCTACCCGGTACAACGACTGCCGACTGTCAAGAACATCGAGATCGAAGGCGCTCACGCAGAAGCCGACGGCATCGAACTCGTGAAGACGATGCAATCGGTCTTCGAGGGTATCCTCATCCGCAGGTGTCGGCACGGCATTCATCTGGTCGAGCGGAACCGCAACGTGCTCATCAGCCACTGTCACCTGTATCACAACACGGGGGCGGGCGTTTATCTCGACGGCGTCAATCTGCATCAGATCAACATCGCGGGCAGTCACATCAGCTACAACCGGCTGGGCGGCATCCGCATTGAACGCAGCGAGATTCGCAACCTGCAGATCACCGGCAACGATATCGAGTACAACAATCACGCCTCTCATGAGACCGAGCCGGAGCCGACGGCTGAGATCTACGTCGACGTCTCCGAGCCGGGGGCCAGCGTGTGTGAAGTCACGATCGCCTCGAACACGATTCAGGCGACGTCGTCCTGCGGCGGGTGCAACATTCGCATTCTCGAAACGCCCGGCGGCGAAGACCTCTCGCCCCACCTTTGGGCCATTACGGGCAATATCATCGGCAGTCAGGAGACCAACGTGCATCTCACGCACTGCCGCGGGATCACGATCACCGGTAACTGCATCTACTCCTGCACCAACCGCAACCTGTTGATCGAAGACTCGCATCACCTCACATTAAGCGGCAACACGTTCCGTCGTCACGCTCCTGTGTACGGCATGGGTGTCCGCATGGAACGCTCTCACGACATCACGATGAACGGCTGCACGCTGTACGACGAGCACGAATCGGGGCAGCAGTCGGGTGCATCACTCCTTGAACTGGTCGATTGCAATCGCATCAACATCACCGGCTGCCAATTCCTCGACGGCATCCCCTGTGGCATCGACGCCGAGAACTGCAGCAACATCACCATCAGCAGTTGCACGATTCACGACACTCGGGAAGTGCCCCAGTCACAACATGCCGTCCGTTTTTCAGGTGACGGCAGTGGGAATCTCATCACAACGAACAGCATCGGTCGGATGAACGACGAACCGTTCTCGCTCGCTGGTTCCTCTGGAGTCAAGGTGCAAGATTGACGCATCATCTGCTGTGCAGCAGATGGCTGAGCGGAGAACGTGTTGCGAAACAGAAGCTTCGTTAGCCTGCATTCCCAAACCAGGGTTTGGGAACGAGGGAAAAGAGATGGACCGGCCGGCCCAAGGTGCGAGAGTCGAAGATCGCCAGGCGGTATGGCCATGTCCGTCGCTGGTCTGTCATTGCAATGGGTGCTCTGCCGGTGCCATATCACCAGACAGAGTGGCCGACCAGTGGCGGAGTGACTCTCGGAAAACATGCTTCGCTGGTCGTAGCGAACTCGTCACTCTCTGTATTTATCCCCCTCGGTTGCGCATTTGAGGAGTATCTTCACGGGACTCAAAACCGGACCAACGCATCCAATACGCCGGGCGAGGATTGGGAGGGCGAAGGCACTGATTTGCACATCCTGGGGATCAGCCCACACGATTGGAATTCTGGATTCGATGCCATTGGGTAGCAGGCTCCGCCCACTCGTGTTGGTTGTGTTGTTTTGAATTGAAGGTGTTTGAATCGGCGGCGTTCAGTGGTTGTGTCAGCGCGAATTTCTGGGGGCTGGGCTCTCGCGTTTTCTTCTTGGTTCATTGCGAGCTGTTCAGGAACTTGTTCGTTGGTCGTCATCTTTGGTGGCTTGAGAGAATGCGTCGAGCAACCCGCGAATGGCTCGACAGCGGGTGCCGCGGATCACGTCGAGCTCGGCATCCCGACTCCTCGCGGTCGACCAGTCATTCGGTGGGTGGCCGGAGTTTCCCTGTTCCTGAACGCTCATCAGTCCCATTTGACGCAATACCCAGGGAAGGCGTGACGACTTGAATGACCCGAACGAACGGCACCTCGATTTGCGATTCAGCACGCGACGTGCAAGTCGTATCGCGATGCTGAGCTAGAGTTGTTTGGCGCCCTTCCTGACTCATCGTGATGCAAAAAAGCAACATGGCTCATTCATTTTTTCGACGCTCGCCTCGCTATCGCATCAATCACGATGCCGACCTGACCGTCACCATCGACGCGGGAGACGGGACCGGGAAACTCGAGGCTGCTGAACTTCTGGACATCTCCGACGGCGGGGCGAAGTTCAAAACTCGGACACCGATTGAAGCCAAGCAGTTCATCGCGATCACGATCCACGCCGGGGAAGCCCGGGAGCCGATCGAAGTCCAGGGGGAGGTTCGCTGGGCGGCTGATGCCAGCGAGAACGAACGTCAACTTGGTTGTGCATTCACGTCGCCCATCCGTGCAGAGGTGCTTGACGGTTTTGCACAGGTCGGCGTGCTCGACCGTCGGCTCAATCAGCGCGATCCGGTTTCGTTGGCAGCATCGGCCAAGTGGGAACTTCAGACACAGGCAACTCCGGTCAAGATCGTCGACTACTCGGCGCAGGGGGGGTTTTGCCTGATGTCTCCATTCCCGGCACGGCCCGGCAGTCGCGTTGAACTGCTGATCAACAAGGCTGGGCGCGAAGTTTTGGTGCGTGGAGAGGAACGATGGCAATGCAAGTCTGACGAAGGACATCAGATAGGATGCGAGTTCATGACGGGGCAGGATGCCGTTCGCTTTGCCGAGGTCCTCTCGAATTGTTCATCGCGAGGTACCGTCAGTGGACACGCTCAACTGTGGCTACGGCAGATCGCCCAAGCTCGCATGCTGAAGGCCGTCACTTTGCTTGGCAAACGACGACAGGTGCGCCGTCAGCTCTCGATATTCACCACGGTCGGAGTCGTGCTGCTGATCGCCAGCGTCGTCTTCTTCCAACGCTGGATCTCACCCGCTGAGGCTCCGGTCATGTCATCGGGAACTCCTATCGAATCGTCGACTCCCACCGTTGCTTCCAGTGGGTCGACACCCGCATCGTCCGCTGACGAACGTCATGACCTCCCGCAGCGAGTCACGGCACTCAGCGATGATCGTCACCGTGAACGACACCCGGAGGGGCATCGCCCACAACAATCACTTGAAGAGAGTTTCGTCGCCGTGGAGTCGGATGAATCCCTGCCCCCACCGGCTGGACTCACGACAACCGAGTTCGATTCTGCGACGCCAGAGGAGGAGAAAGGGTCATCGCAACTCGCTCCCGAAAGTTCAGTGGTCGAATCAGAGCTGCTCGCAGCGAAGGCTTTTCGGTCGGGTTGCCTGCACTATCAGTCCAGCGAGTTTCATGAGGCACTTGAGGACCTGAAGACAGCAGTGGACAACGCAAAGAGCAGCCCGGTTTATCGCTACGTGCTCGCGATGGCACAGTACCAGCTTGAAGAGTTGGGGGACGCCGAATCGAACGTCCATCAAGCCGCAGAGTTCGAGCAACTCCATCCGGTTGCGAATTGGGGCCGTGAGATGGAGAGCTTCCAAGGCCCCGCTCGATTCTGGCTCGAAGGAGCCCGCCGTCGAGCACTCGCCAACGCTGAGAGCAGGTAACGTCGGCGACCGCTCGTGCATAGGTCCGTATTGATTTTGGAGTGGCGGGGTCAGTCGCGTAGCGGATGGCCCCGCTGATTGGGCGCACAATGTCAGGGCCATCCCGTTGGTCTGACCCTGCCACCCATCCCGTCATTTCAGGTCGAATAATCCACTAGACATAGTGCCGTTGCACGAGATCGTTTTGGATCCATAGCAGCTTGGTGAAGGCCCGTTGCGTCTTCAGCGTCGCGGTCGGATCAAGCGGCGACGCGGCGACTGCTTCGAGCAGCATGTCCGACATCATGCCGATAAGGGCATTCATCTGCACCAGCGGCACGTTGATCTCCTTGTTGCCCGCTTGCGGCGTATGAATCTTGCCCACCATGTCGAGGTACTGCACCATCTTGGCATCGTACGAACGGCCGATGAGCTGCATGAAGTACCGATTCAGATGATCCTTGCGAAACTGAATCTGCGGATGATCCGCGCTGAGTTGCGAGATATTAGCAGGAACGTCTCCATCAAAACCATGCTGCTTGGCAACGAAGTGCTTCGCCGTCACGTCAAAGGCGAGCAGCCTCTCGTACGTCTTGTCCACGAGTTCTCCAATGCGCGGCCCGAGGTGCGGAGCGAACGCTTGAATCGCCGTGACATCCTCGGGACCAAACCCGATGAACGCAGCGAGAAACTCGTACCGATACTCGATGTCGCTGTCGAGTTGTGTTTCGTCGATCGCCTGCATTGGTGTCTGGGGCCTTAATGTGAAAAGGGGGGACTCTTGGCGAGAGGTTGAAGTGACAGAGGAGCGGATGCAACGAAAGTCGTCATCACGCTCCGCCGTAATGTCACTGACACTCAAACGCGTTTGGATTTCTTGGAGTAGCCGCGACAGCGGCGGCGGGGTGGCCGGGGCTGACCAACGGGAAGGCCCGGGCCGATGGTCGCAGGGCCATCCGCTTCGCTCCTGACCCTGCCACCCATCGAACGCTGACAATTTGAAATGAGTCTCACGCGCCGAGTTGCACCAGCTCAGCGGGGGGTGCTGACTCGATGAGTTTGAGATCGAAGCGATCCTGCAAAACCTGAAAGACGTTTGGCGAGACAAACGCAGGCGGCACCGGTCCGACGCGGATGCCTTTCACGTCGAGGGCCAGCAGACTCAACAGAACCGCAACCGCCTTCTGCTCGAACCAGGAGAGCACGATCTCCAACGGCAGTTCGTTCACGCCGCAGTCGAACGCCTGCGAGAGCGCAAGAGCCACCTGCACGGCTCCGTAGGCGTCGTTGCACTGACCCATGTCGAGCAACCGTGGCAGGCCCGCGACCGTGCCGTAATCGTGATTGCGAATCCGATACTTGCCACAGCCGAGCGTGAGAATCACCGATTCTTGCTGAGCCGACTCAGCCAATTGCGTGTAGTAGTTACGACCCGCCTCAGCTCCATCGCACCCGCCGATGAGATAGAAACGTTTCAACTCACCTGACTTGACGGCATCGACCACCTTCTCAGCGAGACTCAGGATCACGCTGTGATGGAAGCCGATCGTCGACTCGCGCACTTTGTTCTCAGGCAGCGGATCGCACTGCTTGGCCTTCTCGATAACGGCTGAAAAGTCATTGTCCTTGAGGCGATTCCCTCCCGGAACGGCGGTCACGCGGGTCGTGAACAGCCGGTCCGCATACGTGTCCGGCGGGATCAACACACAATTGGTCGTGCCGAGAATCGGGCCGGAGAAGAGCGGGAACTCCCACTGCTGGTTCTGCCACGGCCCACCGTAATGACCCGCAAGATGCGGATGCTTCTTGAGTTCCGGATAACTGTGAGCCGGCAGCATCTCACCATGCGTGTAGACATTGACTCCATGCCCGGTTGACTGATCCAGCAAGTCCAGCAGGTCGACCATGTCGTGACCCGTCACCAGAATGCCGGGGCCTGCTTTCGTGCCTTCGTAGACGGTCGTCGGTTCCGGAGTTCCCAGCCGTTCGGTGTGCCCCTCGTCGAGCATCTGCATCACCCGGATGTTCTGACGTCCGCATTCGAGAACGAGTTCGAGGAGACTCTCCATGTCGAAGTTGACATTCGTCACCGTGGCGAACAACGCCTCTTCGATGAAGGCACTCACGTTCTCGTCCGTCTTGCCGAGTCGGCGGGCATGGTTGGCGTAAGCTGCCATCCCTTTGACGCCGTAGAGGAGAATCTCCTGCAGCGACTGCATGTCTTCATCCTTGCCACAGACGCCGATGTCTGTGCAGCCGGTGCCGTTCTGAGTCTGTTCACATTGGTTACAGAACATGGGGTCTCCTCAGGTCGTGTTGAGATTGAAGTGAGTTTTCAGTGATCCGCCTGCGGGTTGGCCTGACGTTGCTGATCGCGGAATCCGTTGCTCCACGCTGTCCAAACAACACTCATGCCTTACGGACTCTTTCGCTTGGAACAAAAGAGGACATTCGCATCCTCTTCTCTAGTTCGTGAGATTAATTGTTGCCATTTCGGATGTCAAGGTCCTAAAATAGGTCCAGCTGGGGATTTCCCACACGGCTTCAAACGAATGACATCATGATCTCACAAACCGTCGAATACGCACTCCGAGCGATCGCCACGATTGCTCAGCACGAAGGGAAACCATGCACGGCTAAGCAGCTTTCTGCGATCACGCAGGTGCCGGCGGCGTATCTCTCGAAGGTGATGCAGGGGCTCGTGCGAGGCGGCGTCGTTAGTTCACAGCGGGGATTGCACGGAGGGTTCCTCCTGACGTCATCCCCCTCGGAACTCTCAGTGCTCGATGTGATCAACGCCGTCGAACCGATGCAACGACTGCACGAGTGCCCGCTGGGCATTCAGTCGCACGGCTCCAATCTCTGCCCGCTGCACCGCCGCCTCGATCAGGCGATGGCGACCATCGAAGAAATGTTTCAGGAGACCACGATCGCAGACCTGCTCTCTGAGACAGGAAGTGTGACGCCGTTGTGTGAGGAGAAAAAAGTCTATTCACTCGACACCAACGCACGCCGTGCGAAGTCGCGTCAAACATCAGGAAAGTCGTGAACTGATGAAGCTGTCAGATCAATCGCAACGGTTCTTCCCGGTCGGCATGACCTTCATTGCTGTCACACTGATCGTGCTGACCTCGCACGAGGCAAACGCTCAGTTGGACTTTGAAGCGGCACCGATCAACTACGAGACGGCTGCCGAATCGAACAGGATCGCAGAACTGGCGGTGCGCATCGAGAAAGGCGAAGTCACGTTGGAGTACGACAAAGAGCATGGGTACCTCAAATCGCTGCTGGCGCATTTGAACGTGCCCATTTCGTCGCAGATGCTTGTGTATTCCAAGACGAGCTTTCAACTGCGTAAGATCTCCCCCCGACGTCCGCGAGCCGTGTACTTCAATGACGATGTGTACATCGGCTGGGTCCAGCGGGGCGATGTGATCGAGATCTCGACAGCGGATCGGGAACTCGGAGGCGTGTTCTACACGCTCAGTCAGGACGAATCAGAGCCGCCACGATTCATTCGTGATCGGGGCCAGTGCCTGACGTGTCATGCCTCATCCCGGACCGCCACCGTTCCGGGGCATCTCGTCCGTTCGGTGCACGTCGATCGCTCGGGGGAGCCGTTTTACGGACATCGCACTTTTAACACCGATCATCGCAGCCCGATCACAGAGCGTTGGGGCGGATGGTACGTTAGCGGCACCCACGGCAAGCAGCGACACATGGGCAACGTCACGCTGGACAAGTCCGACGACGAAGCGGACCTTGACCGGGAAGCCGGTGCCAACGTGACGGACCTGGACACACTGTTGCACGTGGCTCCTTATCTCTCGACAACGAGTGACCTTGTCGCGTTGATGATCCTGGAGCATCAGACGCAGACGCACAATCAGATCACCTGGACCGCGTTCGAGACGCGCAGTGCCCTGCATTACGACGAGATCATGAACAACGCACTCGAGCGGCCGGCCGACTATCGGAGCGAATCGGCCACACGCCGCATCGAGTCCGCCACGGAAAAGCTGGTCGATCACCTGTTGTTTGTTGATGAGTACGCATTGGAAGATCCCGTTAAAGGGACATCCGGCTTCGCTGCAGAGTTCGCAGCCCGCGGACCGTTTGACGAACAGGGGAGGTCGCTTCGCCAGCTTGATCTGAACCAGCGACTGATGAAGTACCCGTGCAGCTATTTGATCTACTCGGAGCCCTTCGATCACTTACCCGCGCCTGCCAAACAGGCGGTCTATGAGCGTCTTCACCGAATCCTGACGGGAGTTGAGACGGACGAGCGATATGCTCACCTCACGCCCTCACTTCGCCGGGACATCCTTGATATCCTCAGGCAAACCAAGCACGATCTGCCTGACGCTTGGAAAACAAACGGTTAGCAGTCGATCATCGTCGAAGCGGCTGCATCCCGGAGGTGACTCCCGATGGATATCTCAGAGAGCGTCGAAGCTTTGCTGAGCAGCAAGGCTCTCGTCATTGAGCATCTTTACGACCGTCTGTTCGAAAGTCGTCCAGACCTGCGTCAGCACTTCGAGAACCGCGACATGCGCATTCAGGCGAGCATGCTCACGGTCGCATTGGCATCAGTCGAGGCCTATTACTCCCAGCGATTCCCTGCAACGGGCCACTACCTCAAAGTCCTCGGGAATCGACACTTTCACGAGGGAGTCCGCACCGAAGACTATGCCGCATTTCGCGAGGCACTGATCGGGACACTCCAGGAGTTCTTCGCTGAGACGTGGGATCAACCCCTGGCCAATCAATGGCACGAGGCACTTGACCTGGCAATCGAAACCATGATGGAAGGCTACGAGATTTGATCAACCGCGAAGCACGCTGATTGATTCGAGATTGCCTATCCCCTTGGCACTGTGGCTCATCACCGCGCGATGCCGAACCACGCGGCGAGCAGAGCGGCGGCGAGGATGTGGATGATCGCGATCAGCACGCCCACGCCGATGATCGTTTGTATGCCGTCATCGCGTGTCGGCTTGCGGTGCAGCACATGCTTGGCCACGACGCTGCAGACCCACGACCAGTGCAACATCACATGCAGCAGGACATCGAGTGCAAACAGACAAATGACGCCGAACTGAAAGCCGCGCCAGTGCTCGACCGACAAGCCCCAGAGAGTCATTGCCTCGCCAGCCGGCCCCGGGGGAAACAGGAAGTACAGAACCACCTCGACCCACAGTAATGCCAGGAACAGCACGAGGAGTGAGAAGTCGACCCAGAAATTCAGCAATGTTCTGGACATCCAGGAGCCGCGCGCCTGGTCCGCCGGCGTGCGCGTCTGTCGATCCGACTCGGGCAGAGCTTGTGTTTCGGTTTCAGTGGGCGACATCTGTTTCAGATGATTCGAGGCAGAAGGGACACGCGGGCGAGGCGGGTTCGGGTCCCATCGAGTTTTGCAGGAAGCCGGCTCCACGTGCAACGGTCAACAGGCCTGTCACGACCACGCAACAGGCAGCCAATTGAAGCAGCCGGCGACGTGTCGCCAGTTGAACAAACGACATGCCGACCCCGGCTGTCACCATTAACGGCACCGTTCCCAGTCCGAAGGCAGCCATCGTGGCAGCCCCCCAACCGACGTGTTCAGTCGTCGCCGCGAGTGAGAGAAAGGCATACACCAATCCGCAGGGGAGAAACCCGGTCAGCACTCCTGCGACGAACGAAGTCTGCAAGCCGGGGCCTTTCAGGAGCGATGCGAACTGCTTGCCCATCAAACATCCGGTCACCGAAGCAGCAGGCCGGCCAAACAGTCGAAAGCCCGCTGCGGCGAGTCCTTCGCTGACGAGAAACAGCCCGGCAAGCACACACAGCACCGCGGAGACATTGATCCACTGGCTCGCGGTCTGCGACAGCCATTGTCCTCCATACCCAACGATTGCTCCCAACGCCGAGTACGTGAAGATCCGTCCCGCGCTGTATGTGAGTTGAGCCACCAGATTTCGTCCGACACTCGGGCGCTCAATGCCCAGCATGACCGCGAACCCGCCACACATCCCAATGCAGTGCGACGACCCGAGCAAGCCACCCAGGAAAACCAACGGCAGTTCCATCATGGCCGCACCTCGTGAGCCCGCGACGCTGAAGGCATCGATGTTTTCGGCGAGGTCATGCCGAGTTCACGGGCGATGTGGACAGGTGTTGTCTCAGTTGATTGTAAGCGGAGCGAATTCGCGATCACCATCACACTGCTGACCAGCATCAAGATGGCCGCAAAGATGGGATGCAGCCATCCCACCGTCGCAGCGGCGATACCGAGTGAATTGTATCCGACAGCCCACGCCAGATTCTGCCGAATGATGCGAACTGTCCTGCGAGCATGATCGATGGCCCAGGGGACGCGGCACAAGTCGTCAGACAACAGGCAGACGTCAGCAGAGTCCCGAGAGACATCTGACCCGGACCGCATCGCGATGCCGACGTCCGCCGCAGCGAGTGCCGGGGCGTCGTTGATGCCGTCCCCGATCATGGCAGTGGGCTGAGACTTCGACAACTTCGCGACGGCGGTGGCCTTGTCCTCGG
>JAGQPX010000072.1 GCA_020426505.1 Planctomycetaceae bacterium
TCCGAAAATCGGGGTCCACTTCAAATTGAACTACTGCCATGCTCTGAAACCGTAGCCAAATCGGCCCGGCAGGATCACGGTGAAAATCCAAAAGTGTTGAGAGTGAGAAACAAAAAATCTGTCAGACGTCTTCCCTTAGCGTTGCTAACGACGTTTTTCACTGTGAAAACAATGACAGCCAGCCGGGCAGCAAGCCGGATGGATGGCATGACGGCTTGCTGGAAAGACAGCTTGACGGCTGGACGGTCAGCAGGCTTTCCCGACAGGCCACCAGCAAACCAGATGACTGTCTCACTGTCCTTCCAGTGAGCCAGACGGATGTCCGACCGGTCATCATGCTGGCATGAAGACATGCCAACCAGACGGCTGGAGAAATTGCTTGCCAGTCGGCATGAAAGCATGCTAAGCCTGGCAGATGATTATCACCATCGCGAATTCTAAAGGGGGTGTCGGCAAGTCGACCGTAGCGGTCCATCTGGCCGCCTGGCTGCACGAGCAAGGCTACCGCGTCACGCTCGCCGATTGCGACACCCAGCAATCGAGTTCCGAGTGGATTCGCGAAGCGGCTCCCGAGGTCCGGGCCGTGCGACTCGACAACCCCGACATGATCCTCAATGAACTGCCGCAGCTACGGCAGGAGACCGACTTCGTCATCGCCGATGGTCCGGGGAGCCAGACAGAAACCAGTCGCGCATTGCTGCTCCGGTCCGATCTGGCCATCGTCCCCTGCAAGGCGGGCATGCTCGAAGTCAGGGCACTGGCCAAGGCGACTGATGTCTTGCGGCAGGCTCAGGACATCCGGGGCGGACTCCCCCGTGCGGTGATCGTGCTCAGCATGGTCGGGACGAACTACCGGCTCACGCAGGACATGAAAGATGCAGCAGCAGCCCTCGACCTGCCGTTGGCATCGAAGGCACTCGTGCTTCGGCAAATCTATGCCGACGCTCCCGGACAGGGGACCGTCGTATGGCACATGAAGTCGCGTGCCCGCGAGGCGGCGACCGAGGTCGATGACATCTTCCGGGAAATCCTGTCGGACTACGCCCGTAAGCCGCTGATTTCTCAACCGCATTCGCTCCAATCAGGTTAGAGGAGGGATTCTATGGCCGAACGTCGCACACTCGTCGAAGGATTGAAGGACACGCCCCCTCCAATCGACCCCCAGGCGGAGAAGAGTTTTGTCTACAAGGAAAAAGAAAAGACGGCTCCTCCACCAAGCACCGTCTCTCCATTGTCGCGTACTCCACTCAGCACCAAATTGCGCGAAGACTTTGCCAAGGCCCTCAAGCGAGCCTCGCTCGAACGGCAGCTGCACGGTCAGGAACCTCACACGCTTCAGGACATCCTGGAGGAAGCGATCGAACCGTGGCTGAAAAGCAACGGTTATCTGCCGTGACGACGAAGCGGCCTGCTGAGGGAGGACCCGATCTGGTTCCCGTCGCGGACAAGCCGCTCGGTCGCACGACTCGCAGGCTATTGGACGCCGGAGTACGGATCGTCGCCGAACCGCCCGAACGGAACGACTATCTGCACACGGTCATGTGTCAGGTCGGCATGCCCCGCCGGGCCACCGACGCGCGCACATTTGAACGGCACAGCGGGCACATCAGCATTCACCTGGAAGCCGGGTCACTCTACAACGGCACCGATTGGGTGCCGCAGCCCCTCCCTTACGGCACGACTCCCCGTCTCGTCATGGTGCATCTCAGCTCCGAAGCGATCCGTACGCAGAACCGGAGTGTCGAGATCGGCGACAGCATGCGGCAGTTCCTGTTAACGCTCGGCATGGGTGATGGCGGCGGACCGCGCGGCGGCTACACGGCGGTCCGCAAACAGGTCGAGGCTCTGGTCGCCTGCCGTCTCACGATCGGCATGAACCTTTCGGGCCGCGTCGTCAACGTCGATGCGAAACCGATCAAACGCTTCGAGGCCTGGCTGCACCATGATGGGTCACAGCAAACGCTGTGGCCGGGAGTCATGGAACTCTCTCCCGACTTCTACGAAACCCTGACCCAACATGCTGTCCCCTTGGACTACCGGGCACTCTCCGCTCTCAAGCACTCGGCCCTGGCGCTGGACATCTACACCTGGCTGGCCCATCGGCTCTGCCGGATCAATCAACCGTCCGGTGTGATGCTCAGTTGGACCAACCTGCGGGACCAGTTCGGGCAGGAATATCACAATCCCAAAGACTTCAAACGAGAGTTCCGCAACGTCCTCCGGCAGGTGCTGGTCGTCTACCCCGCCGCCCGCATTGAAGAAGTCATCGGCGGCATCCGCCTCCACGAATCGCCGCCCCCAATCCCCCGCACTTCGATCAGCCTGTCCCACGACAAACCCGACTCCTCAACCTGTGGATAACTCTGAGGGCTGAGGAACTTGTCCACGATGAATCACCCCACCCCTTCGATGAATCGCCCCCCCCATGACCCACCACAGGCACGATGAATCACCCCCCCAAACCTATAGATACACCTATAGCTCTTCCTGATAGTTGGCAGGCACATCCTGTGGATAACCCGCTGAGCAGCCACCACATTCCCCACAAACGCCGGAGCCAGACGGAGACTATTGATTTTCATTCAGGAAGTACAGAAGGAACACTCAGATCCCAAACACCCTCTCAATCGCACGCAAAGGCACCTCACAGGAGCGAAGGAGTTCACTCTATAGGATTGGCAATGCGAAACACGATCACGTCCCTCCAAGCAACTTATAGGCCTATCTAATCAAAATCGTTATGCGTTCTGACGACAACTGTTGGGAAAACACATCTCTACCAATTCGCTGCGATGGCTCATCTGCCGGTCGAATGTTGCAGAATCAACGATCGAAAAATGAGAGGCTGAGTGACTCGAATACCAGTAGATTCTCTACTCCGCGCTGTTCAACACGGCTTCGGCATCTGCCAGTCTCCGTTCAATATCAACTACAAGCTCCAAGACTGCTGGCGATTCGGGATACTTGCTTTTTGCTCGATGGGCGACGTTCAGAGCTAACTGAAGTTCTCTGTGAGCAGCTGCGACATCTTCAAAATACCAACCAGTCTTTGCCATCAATTGGTGGGCGCGGCTCAACATGACGTACGAATCTAACGAGTTGGGATAGGCCTCGGCAAAACCTTTGGCAAACGCAAGGAATCGGTCCGCAGTGCCGTTTTCAGATTCCACGCGGCGCTGGGTCCGCTCTGCGGCAGAGCCACGGTAGACAGCGTCAAATATCATGTTGCCGATCCGTGGCATCGCCGACTCTCCTAATCCAATGGCCGTTGATCGGTCGTTGATGCAGTCGATCAATATAGATGCTTCCTGATCGAGATCGATAGAAACACCTGCTGGTGACCTTGTCCAGAGAATCAGCTCCACGACCGGTTTGGCGACCCATTGGCAAATTGGTGTACGGGTCTCGTCAAACCTCACCCAATCGGAGGGTGGCAGTACATTGAGGTCACGAAGAATTGGGATTGCTTCCTCATCACGTCCGAGCCAACTGAGGGAGATTGCTCGTTGCAGTTGCACGTCGGGAGTCGCCAAGTCTTCAGGCGAGATCTGTTTTAACATTTCGAGATTCGACCGAATCACGCGGGTGGCGACGTCTTCAAGGCCTGCGACCTTCGAAGTGAATGCTGTTTCACGAAGCAAATGAGAAACTTGGCAGAGAATCCGAATCCTCAGTTCGCGATCTGAGATTGTTGAAACGAGTGAAACAGCATCGGCGCAGAATTTTTCTACATCGTCGGATCGCTCTTGATGAGTTGCAGTCACAGCAGACTCAAGAAGTGTCAAAGCATACTGCTCGCGGAGCACCTCCGCATCGGGTTTCCATTGCAAGCAGTCGTCGAGATGCTGCCGTGAGCGATCCAGCACTACCGCTGCTTCATCCGGTCCTCCCGCGCTAATCCCCTTGAATCGAAGATTGGTGGCCAGGAGTAGTTCCAGCATGCTGAGTGTTGCCGCCATTCGCAGAACCGTTGGTTCATCGGTGCGATGCTCCAGTGATAACGATCGGACGTCGTCTGCCAGAGCGGGAAAGGCTATGGGGTTCAACAGACTCGGATCGGCCAACGTTTGCTGAATCCACGCATCCAAGTCTTCCAACGTACGTGAGGCGATGGCTTCATTCTGCTCAGCCCGAACACGAGCCTCGACTGCGAATGCCCTTTCAACTTGAGCCTCATGCAGTGCGTATGAGAGTCCTCCGATGCTGAGCAGGATTGTGCAAAGGAGCGATAACACCAGCGTGGCAATTGCCGGCCGCTGTCGACACCAGCGTGAGAGTTGTCCAATCGAGACCGGGCGAATACTGATGCGGCGTCCATCGAGAAATCGGCGTAGATCCTCGGCCAGATCATTGGCCGATGCATAGCGGTCGTCCGGTCGTCTTTCGAGACAATGCAGGCAAATTGCCTCAAGGTCCCGTGGAATTGCAGGGTTCAATTCTCTGGGTGAGATTGGAGCGTCGGATTCAGTTTGCGTCAACGACTCTTCGGCTGAATCCGACGCACGTGGAGGCCGTCCACAAAGCAGAGAATAGAGCAATGCTCCGAGACCATAAACATCGGTGGCAGGACCGATGGGATACCCGGTCGAACCCGCCTGTTCAGGTGCCATGTAGGACGGAGTTCCACGCAGTGCGGACTGAGAGTTGATTGGACTCTTGCCCCAAGGAAGCGAGACACCGAAATCGGTGATTTTTATCTGCCCGGCTTCGAGCGGACCCGCAGGATCGCCATCCACGAGAATGTTGGATGGCTTGATATCAAGATGCAGCAGTCCGTTCCGATGAACGAATGCAATAGTGCGAGTGACGATTTCCAGGATGCGAGCTGCTTCCACGGGGATCATTGGGCCGGAGAGGCGGTCTTTCAGAGAACCGCCGGGCACATATTCCAGTACCAGCACAGTCCAGGGACTGACGTGGAGCACATCATGTAATTGCACAATGTTGGAATGACGCAGCTTCGACACGGCCTGCCCCTCTGAGATCCGGGGCGAGGCGTCATCTTCCAACTCGGTGAGACCGGATCGGAGAAACTTCAGGGCAACAAGACGGTCGACATTGGTACTACGAGCCAGGAAGACTGTTCCATTCCCGCCACGACCAAGTTCACGCTCGATCTGAAAACCGGGGATCACGGGAAACTCGGAAGAGGCAGGGGCGATTCCAGGCTGCCGACCCAAATCTTCATCCACAAATGATTGCAGCACTGCTCGACAGTCTTGACACGACTCTGCGTGCTGCTCAAGTCGGTGGAACGTGGTATCCCCCACGTCAGATTCACCGAAACGCTGCCATGTTGCTTCTGTCGGACATTCGGACATGAGGCTCGACTCCGGCAATCGAAATCATGATAGGAATCCGGAGTCTGTTACTGGCAGAGCCTACGAGTGACCGATGCCGTGTTGTTCTCCAGTTTCACGCAAGACACGCTTCGCACGGGCATAGGCAGCGTAGGCAGCTGCATATGTCATCTGATGATCGCGTGCGACTTCGGCAATTGGACGATCGGCGATCGCAATCTGCCAGAACACATTCCATGTGCAGTCGCCGATTCGTTTCCGTGCAATCTGTTGAATCTCATCCGCTTCGCGACGAACGTCATCGAATAGGGAGTCCGTCGAGTCGCGGTCGTCTTTTCCGTTTGTCGTCAGGTCGATACCACCTGACAAGTCGGAAAGGAATCGATTGTCCACGAGAAGCAGATTCAAAGGATCACGCTGTCGTTTCCGCAAGAAATCAATTGTGCGGGACCGACAAAGCTCCCGCAGCCATCCACGAAACCTGCGGCGAGGATCATACCGAAACGTCCGTATCCGCTGGGCAATTTCAATCCATACATTGGAGCGGATCTCGTCGGCCTCCGCTGCATGAAGCATCTCTGTCCGGCACCATGATGCGACCAACGGATCGTAGCGACGGAAAAACTCCAGCCATGCAGGCGCGTTCTGCCAATCACGAACGTCGAACAACAAACTCGGTCTCGTTGCGGTCAGCTCTTTAGTCACCATTTGGCCCACCACAAGTTGTCGCAAGTTATTTGTCCATAAAAAGATACACGATTCGCGAGAAGCTCGCGTTGATAGTATTCGTAGTACCTTATGTGATGACGGTTCGTAGCGAGTGTCAAGCCCTTGCACGGTACTTCTACCGCCAAGCATTTTCAAGGAGACGAGCCAATCACGATGCCGGTGCTTTGGTGATCAGCGTAAACGTAGCTCGCAAACATAATGTTGCCCATAACCTCTCTGCCACTACTGGAACAAGTTCATTCAATCACGAGGCGAGTAAAAATGGTGACGAATGATCATACGACCGACTTCGGCCAATGGTTGTGTTCGGAGCTTGCCAGTACTGTCTGACGTGCGCTAGCCCAACAACTGAAAGTTTTTCGACATTTGACGCGGCACAAGAACCTACTGAATCGCACTTTGCTCGGGGCCTGGATCAATGACGAGTGAGGAAGATCGCACTGTAACACGTCTGGTTCAGAAAGCCCTCAGGCGGCATAAAAGGGGACATGCGATCGACCTGTCGGCGATTGACAAGGGGAATGCTGACATCGCCTCAGAGGTCCGCACTCGCCTAGCAGCAAAGGGGGTCGATCTATCTATTTCGCAGGTCGCTCGACAGACTGATGATATTCATCTGGAACAAACACAAGGAAACGCTGCCGGACGCGAGTTCGAACAAATCGCAGTTAGCGCTTCGCTGGCACAACTTGAGCGATACCAGTTGATTCGACGACTGGGCAGCGGAGCGATGGGTGAAGTCTATCGTGCTCATGACCTCAATCTGTCTCGCGATGTTGCCATCAAAGTGCCAAGAATTGAAGGAGTCAACGAGCAAGTCGTTCGCGAGCGATTTCGCAGGGAAGCTCAAGCAGTTGCCCAATTGGATCATCCCGGAATCTGTCGGCTTCACGACTTTGGCGAGGTGGACGGCCTCCCGTATCTGACGATGAGTTATGTGAAGGGAAAGCCACTCTCATTTTTCATGACAGCGAAGCAATTCCAAGTTCGCCAAGCAGTTGTATTGGTGGGGCGAATCGCAAAATCACTCCACCACGCGCATCTTCAGGGCGTACTTCATCGCGATCTCAAACCTGCCAATATCTTGATCAATCAGGAAGGAAAACCAATCGTCACTGATTTTGGTCTGGCCTGCTTTTACGACAATAGCGTGCGATCTCGGATGACAACCGACGGAGACTTCATGGGGTCTCCCGCATATATGTCGCCCGAACAGGCGAGAGGTGATCTGCGGCAGATTGGTCCGCCAACGGACATCTACAGCCTTGGCGTTATTCTCTACGAACTGCTGACTGGCGAATTACCATTCAGTGGCAAACCGATGGCTATCATAGGCCAACTAATCGCTGATGACATTCAGGCACCACTCGTCTCGACAATACGACCTGAGGCGAATCCATCAATTGATCGCATCTGTGCAAAAATGCTTGCCAAGCGGATCGAGGACCGCTACTCCACCCTGGAGGAAGTCGAAAAGGATCTCGGCAGTTTTGTAAAGGGTGCCCCCACCAGTTCGGACGAATCGACGGGACTCACGGACGAGATGGTCACGGTCGATGACTCGTCAATAAGCACCAGAGACGCGAAGATCAAAGGATCTCATGCCGATTCCGATCGCACGCTGAAAGGCTACAAAACGATGGGTCTTGGTGCACTTGCAGTGGTCCTGATCGCGGGCTTGGCTCATACGTTCTCCGGTGACCTTCTTGAGTTCGGGAATATTGGCAACGCTCCCCCCGTTCTTCCTGAGAAAACAGGGGAGTCTGCTCCAGCGGTCGTTGAATTGTTCGCACAACAGATCTTTGACCCCATCAAGAGGGCTGAGTTTGAACCCTTGTCTCTGAAATTGGCTTCACCAGATGCGGAATCTCAAAAAGGTGTTTCCTTTGAGCTAACCGGTGACGTTCCTGACGGCTGTCGAATCAACTCTGAAACCGGAGTGTTGGAATGGACTCCAAGCCGTGGTCAGGGAGGGCAGGCCTACGTGTGGCAGGTGCAGGCCCGGTTGCCTGGACAGCCACCACAGTCGGTGACGCTTGCCGCAAACATCACGCCGGCTAAGCCGCTGTTGAATGCCACAGAAACCGAACTCTCGATCAACGAATTCGATCCAGTCGCAATATCTCTCGCCACCGGCTACGACCCCGGCACACCGATTCGCTACACGCTTGTCGGTGATCCGCCAGCCGGATGTGAATTTAATGAGTCGACCGGCGTTCTTCGTTGGACTCCAAAAGCCGACCAAGGCGGCCAGCAATACAATATCGTCGTGGCTGCATCAACACAGTCGCGGGGAGACGATCTGGAACAAATCACGGTGACTGTCAACGTCAAAAAGGCTCAGCCGTTGCTTAAGACGTTCCCTGACCCAATTGAAGCCGAGGAACTCTTTGACTTGCGGATCCCAACTGCGACGGAAGACACCCTCGATCCGCAGGAGGTACAGTTCACATTGCTGGGGCACTATCCCGAAGGTTGTGAGATTGACTCGAAGACAGGAGTCATCCGCTGGACACCTCGTGATGGAGACGGCGACCAAGAGTATTCGTTTGAGGTCCGTGCAACAACTGACGGCCGCCCTAAAGAGATTCAGGAACTGAGAATCCACGTCGCACCCAGCTTCAAACCGGAGGATGCACTACCAGACGTTCACTCGCCGCTGCCGCCTACTGTTGCGACAGCCGTTGATCGCGAGGAGTTTCGAGACCGGATCAAGGAGATTGTCGATCATTTGCAAGGAAGCGGAATCAACCAGCGAACAAAAGAGCGAGAATTGGCTCTTGAGTACGACAAACTGGTGCGACGTTTCGGCGAATCGGACCGGGTTGAGTATGCCTATGGACTGTTTCTCCAGCGCTGGGAAAAGCTCGACGAAGCATTAGAGCATTTTTCAAAGCTGACTGCTTCTTCCCCCTGGTCTCTGGATGCCCAGGAATCAATCGTGTGGTCACATCTGGAACCGACCGATGACGTGCAGTTCAGGGATGAAATGACACGACTGCTGGAGCAGATTCGTAGAGCAGATGAGGCTGGAAAGATCACGGAAGAAGAGCGGCTGTTTCGAACGTATTGGTGCGGACAGTTGGTCGCGTTGTTTCCCGAGCTGATGCCTCCCGACTCGGGTCAACGAGACGATTTTGAGCAAATCGCATTGTCGGTAGTTCCGCCCAAAGACATCAGGTGCTTCAAGAGCGGAGTTTTCCGGATGCGACATGACTTGGCTGCATCGAAAGATAAACACAGAGACGAACAACAAGCCGAGCGAACTGCTCTGGAAGAGAGACTTGAAGTTGCAAATGTCGGTCTGCAAGAAGTGGAAACACAAATCACGACACTCAACACGCAGCGCCAGGAACTCGAAACAGAATTCAATCAGATTAAGGCGAAACTGGAACAAGCACTGGAGAAACCACGATCCGATCTCAAGAAGGCGGAAATCGAAACGGGGCCAGTTTTTCAAGCCTATGCAGCAACTCAGAGCGCTTTAGGAGTCGCACAGAAGGAAGTCGCCACACTAACGGGCGAACTGGCAAACATCTCCGACGACGTGGAACTGTATGCGAAAACTAGCCAAAGACTGAGCAATGCCAACGAACGAGTTGTCGGGCTAACAAATGATTTGGCAAGGCAAGCACCGAGCTTCAAAGCTGCGAACGACCGACTCAGCAAGTTTCAAGCTCAAATCCTTGATTTGAAGCAGCAACAACAAGCGGCGCTGGTGAATTACTCACGTCACAAGTCAAAGCTTGATTCGGATTCGGATCAAAAGAAAATCGACAGTCTGCTCAGGCGAAAACGTAATGAAGCTGAGCGAGTCCAGAGGGATCTCGACAAGCTGGAACCGTTTCGCGTGAGACTCGAAGACTACGATGAACTTTTTGAGTTCACGAAACGGGGCTCACGGATCATCAATTCGATTCCAAATTGATTCGTTCGTCGCAAAGTCTATTTGAGCCTGATGAATCAACGAAACCGCGCCATCTTCGGTCGCTCGAAGTCATCCATAAAAGGTCGACATGAAACTCATCAACCGAAAAAAGGCTCTTCAAAACGACTCGGACAGAAAAAGCGACTCGCTTGAAGTCAGGCATTTCGCGGAACCTAAAGTTGCGGAAGACACGTCGGGGAATTCTGGGAACGTTATCGCAGGCTCCACGCTCGTTTACCGCTCGTTGGTGCGACCTACTGTTGCATTTTTGACCGCCTTCGACGATGGCAGCATGACAAACGGTGAGACCTGGAGGCTCCGGTCAGAAACGACCGTTATCGGCAGAACCGCTGGGGACATTGTCATTCCTCACGATCCAGATATTTCAGGTCAGCATGCGAGGATCAACCGTCGGGAAATGGACGGAGAGTACGTCTGGGGACTCACCGACCTTAACAGTACGAACGGGACGTTCATGCGAATTCGTCGGCTGGTCTTGCGGAGCGGACGAGAATTTATGCTCGGTGGACGGCGCTTCACTTTCTCGGCACGAAGTAGTATCAGCACTCGCGATCAGCATCGCGAGGTTAACTCTCCCTTGCAAACGAGACGTCAACGCCTGCCGAATTCTCGGGAAGTCGTCCGTCTTGGACCACGCCTCATTGACACATCAGCCGCTTCTGGTCACGTCGAGCATCTGCTGACGGAACAATCATGCTTCATTGGACGGGACGCAAAACGTTGCAGGATCCACTTTGCAGAGGACCCGTTTCTGGATCCGGTCCATGCCCACATTCATCTTGATGAACGAGGGAGATGGGTGGTTGAAGATCATCAATCACTCAACGGTCTCTGGTTGCGGACGTCACACGCACCACTTGATCAGGACACAATGTTTCTCTTGGGCGGTCAACGGTTCCTCTTCCGTCTCCCTGGTGAGTAGCGAGATGGTCGCATGATGGGGAAATCAGACCGTTGATCGTGAGTTGATACAGTTGTTGAGACATGGCATCACCGACCTGTACCTAGCCTTTGAAAAGGAAATATCCTTTCGCCACGATTCTTTTGTTCCAAGTTTTGGGCTGGTGGTTCATCACCCGTCGCCACTGGTCTGATGAGACTCCCGAGCGAGTTCCATGTCAGCTCAGAATCGCAGTTTTGACCGTTGAGCGGCAACCTCTACGAGGAATCGTGCTCAAGTTTCGCTCGGATACACCATAGACGAACTGACATGTCCGAGAAGTGTCCGAGAAACCATCGCAATCGACTGAAATCTCTGTAGAATATGGGAAGTGAGGCGACTTGCACTCGCTCTTCATTTAATCTGTAACTTCTTGATAAGCCATGACTTGTCGCTCGACGTGACTCTACCGCTTTCAAGGCCCCGTTTGACTTCCTAAACCGAAGGTCGCAGGTTCGAATCCTGCCGGGGGTGCTTAACTTACGTCAAATGGCTTTCCCACCTGTACCCATAAAAAAGTGGGTACAGGTCACTTACCATCGCTTTGGTCCTCTTTGGTCGCGTTGGGCTGCAGGGTTGAGCGGATTACCTCTGCGTCCCCCTGGATGTCCCTAGGTGCTTAGTGCTTCCTTGTGGTCTCCCACGACGAATGCCCGAGGACACGGCAGATGACCAATGGGGGAACTCCAGCGTCTCTGAGACGTTCACCACAGGACTTCCGCAGATCGTGAGCGATTGCGAACTTCATCGGTGGGACGAAAGCGGACTGTAAAGGGGATACGCTCGGTGTACTGGATGTACTCGACGACCTGCCGCCTGAGAGTTCGCTTGCAGAAGGATTGCAGTCGGCCACGAAGAGCGTTCAGATCGGCCCCGGCATTCGTGTACTGGGTCCGAAACGAGTTCACGTCGCCAAAGATCAGATCGTCAAGGATCGTGGACAGTCCGTAGAGTTCAAGCAGCGAGTTCTGGAGAGGCGTGGCCGTGAGCAGGCACTTCTTCCTGTCCTCGATTGCCCATTTGATGTTCTGTCCCATCTTGTTGCTGGGCCGATAGGCATTGCGAAGCTTGTGTGCTTCGTCGATGACAACGAGATCAAAAGGGACGGCTCGGATGTCTCCTCGAAACCGGCTGGCGAAGTGGAACGACGTGATGACAACTTTGTCAGTTGCGAACGGGGTGCCGTTGCCCTCTCGGACAGCCTGCTTGTACGTCTTGGAGTCCAGGATCATCGTGGGCAGGTTGAACTTCTCCTGAAGCTCCAGCGCCCACTGTTTTCGCAGACTGGCCGGGCAGATGACCAGCAGCTTTCGCTTTCGCTCGGCCCAGTGTTGGCAGAGGACCAGACCAGCTTCGATGGTCTTCCCGAGACCGACTTCATCGGCCAGTACGACGCCCTTCAAGAGCGGACTTCGCAGGGCGAACATTGCTGCCTCGATCTGGTGCGGGTTCAGATCGACACAGGCGTCAAAGAGTGCCATCGACAAACGATCCACGCCCCCCGGCTGTGCCTGCCGGGTCAACTCGTGAGCAAAGTATTTTGCGTGGTACGGGGTGGTCATCTGGCCCGTCGTTCCGATCTCCGTCTTGTTGACTAAAAAGTACACACAGCATGCGATATTTGATTCCGACAAGCAATCAGGCGGGTGGACACAAATGACGTTCGGTCAACGAGTTCGTGAGCTACGTGAGAAGCGGGGGCTGACCCAGCGAGAGCTGGCGGATGCTCTTGCCGTGAGCGTCTCTTACATCAGCAAAGTTGAGAACGAGAAGCTTCATTTCGGCGATTAGCCTTCGGCAAAGTTCATTCACAAGTTGGCGGATGAACTGGATACTGACGAAGACGAACTACTGCTGCTCAGTGACCGAGTTCCCAAGGAGCTACGCAAGAGAATCAGGCAGCGTCCCGAAGTTTTTAACGCTGTAGCGGAACTGGACGACAAAGCGATGGATCGCCTGCTCAATCAGTTAGGCAAGAAACGCAAATAGCTGGAAGTCTGTCATGTCCGATGAAGAACTGGATATCGACGTTGAGTTTCAGCAAGCTCGTTTCGCCATCGACTTGAACCTGCCCGATGCCAGCGCCGACTTGTTGGAAGATGCTCGGCAGGCAGTTCGTCGTGAGTTTCGGGATTCGGTGAAGTGGAAGCGGCTGAAGTGCCGCAATGTGAAGCTCGTCTCTGAGTCCGAAACCGGCAATGTGTACGAACTGACCATTGGGCACTCGGTCGAGTTCGACTGGACTTGGGAAGGAGCGATTGCCTTTCGCCCGTTGTTACTCAAAGACTTCGAGGAAGACCAGAAGACGCTGTTCGATGGCGGCGACGATGACCCTGAGATTGACGACTCGATGATCTGGTCCGGTGAAGTGCTGGAGGTCGATGAGGCGACGGGGCGCATCTTCATTGTTGTTGCGAACCCTGAGTATCCTCCTCGCCGTGGATCATTCTATGTCAGGCCGTTCGAGTTCTTGGCATTTCTCAACGCTGTTTTCAACGAACCGGCGTTCGAGCTAATCCAAGAGTCGCTGCCCAGCCGCTTGAACGCTGCGACGGGTGGCGTTCATCCGCACGTCGTGGACCAACAGGCGGTTGGACTTTCCGAGCTTCAGCACTGCTGGCAGAAGTCATGGAGCGTGCTGTGGGGGCCACCCGGTACAGGCAAGACTTATACAACCGGTAAACAAGTGGCGAAGGTCTTGGATGATGAGAGCGAGCGGGTTCTGGTCATCTCAACGACAAATCGGGCGACCGACGCTGCCGCCATCGCCATTGGCAATGCCGCCAAGAGGAACGCTGTCGATGAATTGAACGCCGGTCATCTGTTACGAATTGGAAAAGGTGGCTCGCTGGAGAAGTTCGAAGCTGCGGGTTTGACGGACATGCTCCGTGGTACAGAGACGGAGTACCTCGCCCGGATCGATGAACTTTTTGCCGAGCTTGCTCGGGCTGAGACATCCGAGGAAAAGGCATTGCTGCGTAAGCAGATCAAGGAACTGCGACTAGAGATGCGGGATGCTTCACATCGGAACTTCCTTGATGACAAGGTGCGAGTCGTTGTCAGCACGGCGTTTAAGGCAACGACGTTCCTGAATTGTGATGAAGTGAAAGAGGACTTGCAGCGTGGGCTCGCTCCCTTCACGACGATCTTCATTGACGAAGCCGGGTTGATGTCCCGTGCCGCTATTGCCGCATTGTCGTTGCACGCAAGCCGTCGAGTTGTGCTGGTCGGCGATTCCAAGCAGCTTGCTCCCATTAGCCGCATCAGTCGCATACTGCCTCCATCACAGGGAAACTGGCTCGCCAGCAGCGGCTTGAGCCATCTCGATGACATCAAGAAGAGCAATGCCGGGGTCCACGTTCTTCAAGAACAGCGGCGAATGCACGCCGATGTGTGCTCAGTCGTTTCGGGCTACCAGTATGACGGCTTCCTAACAACGGCCTCAGAAGTGAATCAGCGCCGATACGACCTGCCCGACATTTTGGCGGATCAGCCGAGGGCGATGTGGTATGTGCTTGACGATGAAGGAGATGACCTTCCCTCCATCCGAGCAGAGCGTGGTCCCGGCAACCGCAGTTGGATTCGAGTTGCCACGACAAGAATACTGGATAAGTTGTTGAGCGATCCAACAATGCGAACGGCAAGAGGGTTGTTCATTTCTCCGTTCAAAGCACAGGCCAAAGAGATCGATTCTTACTTTGCCAGCAACCTCCTTCACTCATGGACCGCCTCAACCGTCCACAGCCAACAGGGCTCGGAGGCCGACATTGTGGTTTTCGACTCTGTGAATGCAGGGAGTTACAGTTGGCCTTATGACGAATGGAAGCGCTTGGTCAATGTCGCCTTGAGCCGTTCCCGAGAGTCAATCCTCATTCTATCCAGCCGTGCGGAAATGGACGAACCCTATCTGCGCCCACTTCTCAAGCGACTCGCCCCACGGATTTTGCGTGGTCGAGGTGGCAAGCACACATGGGAAGAGGTTGCAGCAAAGACAGACTTTGCTTTGCCCAATGGCAACCCAAACACTGATCCGTATTCACTGGGCAACCAACTTGCCAAACGCAAGGAGTTGCGACCTGTCTTCTCGCAGGAACAACAGCGGCTTTGCGGTCTTGAACTGGACGGCAAGCCTCGACTGGTCCGTGGGGTAGCGGGCAGTGGCAAGACCGTCGTGCTGGCCCATTGGCTCATGCAAACTGTCAGGCGATTACGAGAAGTTCCCAATGTCAGGATATGGGCTGTGTTCGCCAACCGTTCACTTCAATCTCTGATTGGTGACTCGATTGAGTCGGCATGGGAACAGGAGACAGGGGGCCAGTCATTCCCATGGAATCGAGTGTCGTTGCGTCACGTCAGGGAAATCCTCGACGTGTTGCTGCCGGAAGTCGGACTCTCCATGGGAAGATTCAAATATGAATACGATGATGCCGCCACAGCCTATCTCGAAAGGAAGTCGGTCGCCGACATCGTTCCCCGTTGTGATGCGCTGTTCATCGACGAAGCTCAGGACATGGGGCCGAATACTTTGAAGCTTCTTTCGGCCATCGTGCGGCAGACAAGTCAGGAAGACGAGAACAGCCGGGCCGTCAACATTTTTTACGACAATGCCCAGAACATTTACGGCAGAGTAACTCCCACGTGGTCCGAGCTTGGCTTGGACATGCGTGGCCGCTCAACGGTCATGAAGGAGAGCTTTCGCAGCACAAAACCGATTACGGAGTTCGCTCTCAATGTGCTGTATCGGCTCCAGTCACCAGAGGACAATCCCGATCACAAAGAGTTGGGCAAACGGGGATTGATCGAACGAACAAAGCGTGGCGACACGGATTGGTGGACGGTTCGTTTTAACCAGATCGACGGCCCGAAGCCTGAGTTCCGCCAGTTCATGAATCTGGATCAGGAGTTTGAAGCAATCGGCGCATACTGCCGAGAACTGATCGAAATTCAGGGTGTCCAGCCATCCGACATCTGCTTGCTCTACAACGGCTCGAATATCAAGTACCGACTCGAAACGCAGGTGGGTCCGATCCTTGCGGACCTCGGTGTCGAGTTGTCGGTCCAGACGAACAAGCCATTCGAACGCAGCAGCCGCATTCTGCTCGCAAGCACTTCACATTCATTCAAGGGCTGTGATTCGGAGGTGGTGATCATTCCCGCCGCCGACCAATACACCGCCAACGGAATTGGCATTCTCGCCAACAACCTCTATGTGGCGATGACTCGGGCAAGGTCGATTCTTACGTTGTTCACGCAACGCATGAAAAACCAACACGCCAGAACACTCTACAGGGTCATCGAGGAGTGTCTGGACAACCTCGTGGAGCGTCCTCAAGTCGATTCCGAAATCTGCCCGCTGGATGACGTGTATGAGACTTTGGAATTGATCGGTGCCGAGTATCGGAAGTGGTTGATCAGCCTTTGGTCTCGATTCAAGGTCTCGCAAGAACCGTTAATCAGCAAAGACGGAGAGATCATCGCCGAGCCGCTGTTCTGGTTCAAATCCGGCACGCACATCCACGCCTGCTTCGGGTCGGAAACACCTCGCCAGCGAGTTCTTCAACGGTTGGAGGATTTTGGGGTACACATTCTTGATGTTGGACAGGAGGTTGGCTGCGAGGCATCGACAATGTGAGAAAGCGACACTTGCTGAGCGCCGTCTCGCACAACCTGGGCCTCG
>JAGQPX010000073.1 GCA_020426505.1 Planctomycetaceae bacterium
ACGCTGGTCCAACTGCCTCCGTACAACCCCATCGAGAACCTGTGGCACTATTTGAAGAGCCATTTCTGGAGCAACCGCACCTACGCCGACTACGAAGCACTGGAAGCCGCCGCGATGACGACGTGGCAAACAGCCGTCCTCAACGAGGACCTCATGAAGACCGTCTGCGCAGCACCCTACGTCGAAAGCGCTACTTCAGATTGAATTGCGTATTACTTTCTCAGCAGCAGGAACTTCGGCCACATCATCCACCCGGGCGGAATGGCCGACTCCGCGACGGGATCGAGAGCGAAGGCGGATCAGCTGTGACCGAGCCTGTGTCATCCGGAACATCCAATTCCAGCTGAAGCAGCTTGATCTCGGCCTTCAGTTTGGTCACCACGCTGGCATACTGCGGAAGATCGAACACGTTGCGAAGCTCGTGCGGGTCTTTCGCCAGATCGTACAGTTCCCATTCGTCGACGTTGTAGAAGTGAATCAGCTTGAAGCGATCGGTCCGCACGCCGTAGTGCCGACGGACCATGTGAGCTGTGCGCCGGTCCTCTTCGAACTCGTAATAGTGATAGTAATGGCTGTCCCGCCAGTCGTCCGGATCGTCCCCTTTGAGCAAAGGCACGAGACTGGCCCCCTGCATGTCATTTGGGGCGTCGACGCCTGCGATCTCCAGAAACGTCTCCGCGAAGTCGACGTTTGACACGAGATGTTCATCGACGCTGTTGGAGGTCACTACGCCCGGCCAGCGAACCATCAACGGCATCTGATAGCTCTCCTCATACATAAACCGCTTGTCGAACCAGCCGTGTTCTCCGAGATAGAACCCCTGATCCGAGGAGTAAATCACCACCGTGTTCTCCGCGAGGCCCGACTCATCCAGATACTCAAGGACGCGGCCCACGTTGTCGTCGACCGAGGCGATGCAGCGCAGATAGTCCTTGATGTACCGCTGATACTTCCACCGGACGAGGTCACGTCCTTCAAGGTCAGCGGCAATCACCGCTTCGTTCTTCGGCCCGTATGCGGCCTTCCACGTTGAGAGTTGCTCGGCATTGAAGTACTTCGGCGGATCGAACTTGAGGTCCAATGCCGTCAACGTCTTGTCGATGGTCATGTCCTGTTCGCGAGCCGCCCGGCCTCGGGTGGCGTAGTCATCGAACAGCGTCGGTGGCTCCGCAATTTCGACATCATCATAGAGAGTGAGATGCTCCGGACTCGGCTGCCATTCGCGATGCGGCGCTTTGTGCTGAAACATCAGCATGAAAGGCTTGGTGTCGTCACGTCCGTTCTTCAGCCACTCTAATGCGAGATCAGTGATGATGTCGGTGACGTAGCCGGTGTGCTGCACCTCGCGGTCCCTTTGTCCGTCGCCATTCTCGTCGAGGAGCATCAATGGGTTGTAGTACGGCCCCTGCCCTTTGAGGACTTCCGAGTAGTCGTACCCCTGCGGTGCCATGTGCGTGCCGAGGTGCCACTTGCCGATGACGGCTGTTGTGTAACCGGCGCTTCTCAGGAGTTTGGGGAACGTCTGTTGATGCCCATCGAACTTGTTGCCGTTGCGGACAAACCCATTGAGGTGACTGTATTTCCCGGTCTGGATCACCGCCCGACTCGGCCCACAAATCGCATTGGTGCAGTAACAGTGTTGGAACAGCATCCCCTCATTCGCAATACGATCGAGTTGCGGTGTCTCATTGATGAACGACCCGTAACAACTGAGCGCGCGTGGCGCGTGATCGTCCGTGAAGATGAACAGAATGTTTGGCCTCTCGGCGGAGTAGAGCTCTGTCGGTGCGATCAACGAACAGACGACGAGTACGAATTGGATCACACGGCAGACACGAAACATCGGTGCATCATCATATGAGTTTGGGACGAGCACGGTATTCAGGCAGACTCGACCAGCAGAGAGTTCGCAATGAACCGTCGAAGAAAGTTCAACTCAGTGCTTGTAGATCTTGTGTTGCGGACGGCCGGAGAGGATTTGCTCTTTGCCCCAGTTGGTGACGGTTCGGAAGGCGTCACTCCGGATAAAGTCCTGAAACGCCTGTTCGTCGGACCATTCGCTGGTGATGAGGTAAGACGCATCGTCTGAGACGTCCTTCCAGAGTGTCGACGATGTGTGCCCCTCGGCCGCTTCCAACGCGTCGATGACGCCTGCGAACTTCTCTTCGAAGTCCTGCTGTTTCCCTTCGATGACGTGATAATTCATGCCGACGGTGACCATCAGTTGCTGCTCCTTTGTTGAATGTGACTTCTCTGAACTTGTTGCTCTATCTCGCAACTAGGGTTTGCCTTCGTCGCGGTTTGACCACCAGGGGAGGCTGATGCCGCCGTCCATCAGGAGTGTACTGCCTGTCATGTAGTCGCAAGCGTCGCTCATGACGAAGGTGATGAGTCCGCCGATCTCGTCCGGCTGTCCGAGACGTCCCCAGGGAATATCAGTGGCCCCCGCGGCCAGCTCATCTTCGGAGAAGAACTTGCGTTCGCCTGGTGTGTCGATCCAGCCGGGGGAGACGATGTTCACGCGAATGCGATGTTTGGCCAACTCGACGGCCGCTGTGCGTGCCATGTGTTCGATGGACGCCTTCGCCATGTTGTAGGCCATCGCTGTCGGGATCGCGAGCGAGCCGTGAGGTGAACCGACAACGACGATCGACCCGCCGCCACCTTGCTTAATCATCTGTTGGGCCGCTGACCGGACACCAAACATGGCTCCCCACATCGAGACGTCAATCGTGCGTTTGAATCCTTCCATGTCCGCATCGACCATGTTCTCACGATCACTGTAGGCTGCGTTTGAAACGAATCCGTCGAGTGAACCGGCCTGTTCGACATAGTCTGCGAACATCTGCTCGACAGCACCTTGGTCAGCAACGTCACATTGCAGCAGGACAGGCGTGCGACCGGCCTTGCGAACAGCCTCAGCGACGTCTTCCGCCTCTTCCGGATGCGAGCGAAAGTTAATGCCCACATTGGCACCCGCCTTCGCCAGTTGAATTGCAGAACCTCGACCGATGCCTCGCGAGGCCCCTGTCACCAGAATGTTCTTGCCATCAAGCATCATCAGAATTGCCTTGCCCCTTCGATAACTCGGTAGCTGAACTCGCCAGAGTTCAGACTTCTTGCATTCGCTTCATGAGGCTGAATTTTGGCGAATCCAGCTACTTGTGACTCTCCCAGCATTCGATTGCTGATCGAGATGATAGATCAGACACGAACAGCAGGCGAGTCACTCGTGGACGACTTCTGTCGTGGGGCGTCGATGGAGCAGCCCCGTGTTGGCCATGGCTTCGATGAATGACTTCGCGAGCGGCGCTGCGTCGCGGCCTCCAGAGCCACCGTGTTCCAGCACAATGGCGAAGGCGTATCGTGGAGCATCAGCCGGCACGAAGCCCACGAACCAGGCGTGGTCACCCTTGCCGCCGCCGACTTCAGCTGTGCCCGTCTTGCCAGCGATGGGGATGCCCTCGATCGCCGCTCGACGTCCGGTGCCCTTCTTCGTACTGACCACCAATTCCATTCCTTCGCGGACACGATCCAGTGTTTCATCCGAGACGCCGTGAATCCGCTCCGGCCGGCGATCACGATCAAACTCGACCTCATGGCTGACCAACTGGATGGGTTGGCCCGATGAGTCAGCCGGTTTCAGCCGTGACTCCGGGTTGCGATTCACCACGGTTGGCGTCACGAGGTATCCGCCGTTGGCGATCGCTGCGACCATGCGGGCGACTTGTAACGGCGTCACTGTCAGAGAGGCTTGACCGATGCCGAACTGGAGTGTCGAGCCGTTGTACCATTGTTCGCCGACAATCTTGCCTGAACGATCCGCGCGTGGCAGGTGTCCGCCTCGCTCACCGGGGACTTCGATGCCGGTCGGGACTCCGAGCCCGAAGCGTGTGGCCCAGTCAGAGATGACCGCGGGACCGAGTGTGCGAGCCGCCTCGAAGAAGTAGACATTGCATGATTGGCAGATGGCATCTGACAGTCGCACATCACCGTGACCGACGCCATAGTGACGAAAGATGTAACACCGATTGCGACTCGGGTGATCGAGGTACCCTCTGCATAACAGCGGCTCGTCCGGGTCGATTCTGCCCGATTCGAGCAAGGCGACCGCCGTCAGGAGTTTGAAGACAGAGCCCGGCGGGACGGTCATCTGAGTCACGCGCGGGAAGAAGGGACGCCGTGGATCGGAGATGGCCGCTTCCCACTTATCCGGATCGGGGCGAGTGAGCAGCGAGAGGTCGTGCCGGGGTGCTGCGGCTGCGGTGAGGATGTCACCCGTCCGCACATCAAGGACGACCATGCAACCGCCCTGTGGGCCGGTCATCTTCGTTCCATCATCAACGGGTGGCGGGGCGATGACATCATCCAGCAGTCGCTCTGCCGTGCGTTGCAGGTTGAGATCAAGCGTGAGTGTCACGTCCTCGCCGGGGACAGGGTCGCTCGTGATCGATTGCGAGATGACTTCGCCGCCACGATTGCGAATGAACCGGCGCGTGCCCGGCTTGCCGCTTAGGATCGCATCGAACGAACGCTCGATGCCGTCGCGGCCGACGCGATCGCCGGCTCGACGCGTCTCGACGTCAGCATCGTCATTCGCGGAGAGTTCATCCGGCCGCAACTCAGTCCGCACGCCGACGAGATGGCCTGCGATTTCGGAGTGAGGATAGACGCGCTCACTGGCCGGTCGAATCAGCACGCCGGGGAAGTGCGAGGCTGCCGTTTCGATCGTCGTCACGGTGTCGAGGTTGACATCGATCGCGACTTCGTGATGGTCCAACTCTTCACGCACGATGACCGGGTCGAGGCGTTCTCGGCGGGGTGGCGTTGTCAACTGAGCGGACGCAGCGTCCCAGAGTCGAGACCACCATGATCGATCAAGGAGCATCGTGTCATGGGCGGCGAGTTCAAGAGTCGGCACGGGCGGCGGCGTCTCAGCGGCGATGCGTTCATCCCGTCTGCGCGTGACGCTCTCGACGATGTGCTCGACACGACGTTGAATGTCTGCACGCGTTGATCCCAGGTCCGACTGTGACACGTTGAGCGTCGCTGCCAGCCTGGCCCACATGCGGTCCCGACGCTCAAGGACCTGCTGCTTCGCACGATCGACCTGCTCTCGATCTCGTCGCGCGTGACGACTCAGCGAAGCGTACGCCTGATGTGTGAGCCACCCGTCATCGGGCGGGTCTTCGAGCCAGCGGTAGTGCACCAGCAAATCGTAACGCAGACGATCGTGAGCCAGCACCTGTCCATCGATCGAGAGAATGCGTCCATCACGACAGGGGATCGGCTCCTCGGAAACCGTGGTGAACTCCCAACTGGAAGTGAAGTCGTCGCTGAGTTGTCCCTGCAAGCGAACGAGCCGCGCAGCGATGGCCCCCACCGGTGCCACCAACACGAGCATCACGATGAGAATGCGTACTGCCGGTGATCCATCGCCTCCCACGTCATGACGGTCACCGTCACCAAGCGGCTGGCGGTCATACCGAATGTGGGGAGCGTTTCGCATGGAGGTGGGAGATCACTCGATAATGCATTGGGGTGGCAGGGTCAGGAGCGAAGCGCATGGCCCTGCGAACGTCGGACCGGGCCTTCCCGTTGATCAGACCCGGCCACCCGCGGAAGGTCTTCCGGTCGGTTCATTCTCGATCACCTGGCCCATTTGGGGCGACTGGACGCAACTCGTCGTGACGGCAGGACGACTCGCACGCTGCGTGTGAGGAGGGTCCATACGATCGCGGCGGACAAAAACAGAGCCGTCGTCCCGCCGGCTCGACTTGCAGACGCGAGGCTGATCAGATTGAGTCCCGGAGATGCCCCTGCGAGGACGTGTTTCAGCGTCTGACTCGCGATGCCTGCGGAGGTGGCGAACAGAAACACAAACGCGGCTGCTGAGAAGACGTACGCGGATGACTGTCGGCTGCCGGCCATCTGCGAGATGAAGGCCAAGTTCGCGAGCAGCACGACGTTCAAGCCGAGCGGGGCTCCGCTGACGATGTCTGCAAGCAGTCCGCAGAGGGCGGCCCAAATGACCGCAGTCGAGCCGGGACACCAAAGCACACCAAGGGCTGCTGCCAAAAACATGAACTGAGGTAACGTTGATCCGGGCAGCGACCATGTGCCGCCTGCAGTCTCCAGCACGAAGGCGAGGTAGGTCAGTCCGATGAGAAACAGCAGTCTCATGATCACGGCTCCTGCTGAGTCGGAAGGACGCCACTCGTGATGTTCGCTGTCCGTGCTTCGTTCAGTACGGCCCTTAGCACTTGAACTCTGCGAGCTTTGTTGAGTGTCTCCGCCGGTACGACGACGATCGTCCAGTCCTGTGCCCGATCTGTCAGCGTCGCCTCGATCACCGTGCCGTAGTGCATCGGCACCGGAAGGCTCGAATGCCCCACCGGCGTGTAGACGACGTCGCCGACTGCGACCGGCTCCGTGCCCGGGACGTATTTCAGCAGACATGTTCCTTCTCCATCGCCCGTGATGACTCCCTCGGCCCCCAGCACCATCCCCTGCTCGGTCGCCCGCACGAGTTGTGCCCGACCTGAGTAATCCGGGTCGGTGACGGGAATGATTGTGCTCGTCCAGCGGCCGACCTGTCCGACCTTGCCGACGACACACCGCCCTGCGAACACCGGCTGATCCAACGTGAGTCCACTGTCGGTGCCTTGGTCAATCAACCGTGTCACCTGTGGCTCGTCGCTCGACAATTCATTGACGACGTAGTCCGCCGGGATGATGTCGTCGAACTGGCCAACATCGACGATGCGACGAAACGATGCCCGTTGTGTTGACTGCTGGACTTCCTCCGCACCGATGACGGAGGCTTCGATCAGTTCCGGGACGAACAGTGGCGTGCCTGGCTCTGCGAGGAAGGGCGAGGCTTGCTCGCCTCTGGCCTTTTCGAGCGCCCCGATCAACTGCGTGTTAACCGACTCCAATTGACGACACTTCTGCTCCCACACATCACGCTCAGCGATCAGCTCAAGCGACGGATCACTGTTCGGCTCGACTCGGTCAAAGTCGTCCATGAACGAGACCGTTCGCTGATGAGTCGCGTCCACGATTCGCAGTCCCGGCAAGGAGCCGTCCCGAACGATGGCACGCACGCGATCCGTCTGCTCCGCCGGCGCGAGCAGCAGCCCGAAGCCCGCGAGCGACGCGACCATCACCGCCAGCCAACTTGTACCGGTCATGGGTTGGGACATGTGTTTTGATTGGAGTACTGGATCGGCTAACCAGCCGCGCCCGTCAGGAAGCGTATCAACGTGTTGTGACGTTTCGCGCCCTGACGGTCGTGGCTAAATCGGCAACTCGTCAAATGAAATCTCGCTGTCCATTTGACCCACCTTGCACGAGGAGTGCGTCACAACTCGACGTCGCTGTCGAGGCTGCTGCGCCAGTGGTTGAGGTGTTCGAGGCAGATCGACGTGCCGCGTGCGACGGTGGTGAGTGGTTCGTCGGCGATGCGGACGGGGATGCCGAGTTGTTCGTTCATGAGTTTGTCGAGACCGGACAGCAATGCGCCGCCGCCGGTGAGGACGAGTCCGTTGTCGGACAGGTCTGCCACCAGTTCCGGATCGCAACGTTCGATGACACCTTTTACACAACCGAGGATCGCTTCAAGCGGCTCCTGCAGGGCGTCTCGGATCTCTTCGCTGGTGACGATCGCCTTACGAGGGACGCCGCTGATCGTGTCGAGGCCGCGAACTTCGGTCGTCAACTCGCGTTCGAGGGGATAGGCACTGCCGATCTCCATCTTCACCTGCTCAGCGGTTTGATCGCCGATGCGGAGCGAGAAGTGTTGTTTCATGTATTCGATGATCGCTTCGTCCAATTCGTCACCGGCGACGCGGCAGGACTGTGCGGCGACAATCTCGCCGAGGCTGAGGACCGCGACTTCTGAGGTGCCCCCACCGATGTCGCAGACCATGCTGGCCATCGGCTCGGAAATGGGAAGCCCAGCACCGATGCTCGCGGCCTTGGATTCCTCGATGAGATAGACGCGCCCGGCTCCGGCTCGCTCAGCACTGTTGAACACGGCTCGCTTTTCGACGGGGGTGATGCCACCCGGGACAGCGATCACCACGCGGGGTCGCATGCCACGACTTTGCTTGGACGCTTTGCGGATGAAGTATTGCAGCATCGCCTCACACAACTCGAAGTCGGTGATGACTCCATCTTTGAGTGGACGGACCGCTGTGATCGAATCAGGCGTGCGACCGAGCATCTGCTTGGCGAGCTTGCCGACCGCAGTTCCGCGGCCGAGGACTTGACGCGTCCCCTTCTGCAAGGCGACGACGGACGGCTCATCGATCACGATCCCCTCGCCTTGAATGGCGACGAGCGTGTTCGCGGTGCCCAAGTCAATGCCCAGATCGGGGCACATCCATTGCCGAAGTCGTTGCAGCATCCGTGCTAGCCGAGTTGGAGAAGAGGGTTCGGAAGTCGATGTGGCGTTAGTCCGGAGAACTCCGGGCCTCTGTGGAAGGAGCGGAGTTGTACGTCAATTCCCGCCGATTCTGCAAGATGCGTTCGGCCGGTGACGGTCGGCTCAAGTGTTAAAACTGGAGGTGTCGATAAAATGGGAGGGGCGTGTTGGTCGATGGTCAGTCTGCGATTGAGGTGGAGAGGTTTTTGGGATTGATAACACGGGTGAGCGGCCGCTTCCTGACGGCCGCGGCTCTGATGGGGCACTCTGAAGGGTGGCAATCAGCGTTGCTGCGATTGGAGACCGGAGCTACCCTGCCACCGCTACGAGTTTGAATCGAGGCAAGATGCCATGCGAACGACGTTCTCCATTCTGTTGACCGTGATCTTGTCAGCCGTGCCGCAGTTCAGAACACACGCTGTCGAGCCGGTTGCATCACTCAGCGTTCCACCGAGTCACGCGATCTCATCACCGCTGATCACGATGACCTTCGTGATGCCTGAACAGGGCGCGGCTCGACAATCGATGCCGGAGATTGCAATCACGGCTGATGGACGTGTGTCCGTAAGGGCCGACGCCCGCAGTCCGCGGACTGTGACCGGACAACTTCCCGCTGACGAGTGGCGTCGCATCCAGCACGTGTTGTTTGTGCAGAATCGAATGATGGATTGTGAAGCCCGCGTTATGGAACAGGAGATTGCGGACCTGCGTCGTCAACGCAGGCGTCCCGCGCCGGGCGCAGACTCGGCGATCACCGTCTTCACGCTGAAAGGGGCAACAGGTGAGCAAACGATTCGGTGTCATGCATTGGGCCTGACCGCGACTCAGCTTCCAGACCTGCAGTGCGTGCAATCACTCTGTGCATGTCAGGAGTGTCTACAGAATGTCGTGAAAGTTGTCCGGGCCGGCGGATATGAACAGGTTGAAGAGACACTCTCGACCGTCAACCAGAAGCTCAAACGGCAACTGCCCGGCACCGATCCTCTCTCGTCCGAGGATCTGAATCTCGTCGATGCCCGGCCTGACGGAACGAAGTACCTGCAATTCTCTCGACTCCCCGCGACGACGAACGCGAACGGAACGCTGTCCGGCTTGCGTGCTTCGGAGCAATACCTCATGGTATCTGTTTACGAGCGGCCCGGACGACCGCTTGAGATTTCGATCATTGGCGACACGGCCTCTCAATGACCCCGCAAGCTGATCCCTCTCCATTGTCGTCGCCTCTGCGGCGGACCTGGCTATGGAGGTCCTTTCAGATTGCCTATCAGGTTTTCTTTTCGCTTTGGCTGGGGTATCGGTCTCGGGGAGTTGAGAACCTCCCCGCCGATGGGGGAGCGTTGCTGCTGATCAACCATCGAAGTTTCCTTGACCCGATGCTTGCGGGCCTGCCACTGCATCGCCCCGTCAGCTTTGTTGCCCGTCACACCTTGTTCTCGGTGCCTTTTGTCGGTGCGATTCTCCGCAGAACCCACGTGATTCCGATCAATCGTGACTCGGCCGGCACCGCGAGCTTGCGAGAGATCGTTCGCCACATCGATCACGGCTTTCTCGTCGGGATGTTTCCGGAGGGCACTCGGAACAACGGTCCCGACCCCTTGAATCCACTCAAGCCAGGGATCACATCGATCATTCGCCGCGTTGATGCACCGATAATTCCCATCGGTATCGCGGGGGCAAATCGGGTCATGCCCCGGGGGGCGATTTTCATTCGACCTCGACCGGTTCGCGTCGTCATCGGCAATGCAATTCCGCCTGAGGAACTCGAGTCACTGAGAGTGCGGGGACGGGAGCAAGAGCTTCTTAACTTCGTGGGACAGTGCATGTCGGATACGGTTCGAGAAGCAGAAGCCTGGTTGAACAAAGGCGACTGACGCCATGAACGAAGTGCGTCAATGCTATCGCGGATCTGCACAGCAAACCAGCGAAGGTTTGGTACGAATTGACGTCGAAAGGACTCAAAGTCGTGCAATGTCGTCGACTGTGCACACTACACTTCTCTGCACGCTGTCGTACAATCGTAATTCGTCATTTGAAGCTTGATGACGAAATTGTGTCAGAGAATTATCGGGGAGAGAACGACCCATGCACAAATACATCATCATGGGGGCGCAAGGCTGTGGCAAAGGGACGCAGGCGGAATTGCTGGTCGAGGCGTTCGATCTGGTGCACATCAGCGTCGGTGACATCTTCCGTTGGCATATCTCAAACCGGACGAAGCTCGGAGCCCGCGTCCGCAGAGCCGTGAAGGATGGCGAGTTGGTGCCGGACGAGACGGTCGAAGAGATCGTCCGCCGTCGCCTTGAGGAACATGACTGGAACTACGGCTTCGTGCTGGATGGATTTCCGCGCAACCGCCCGCAGGCCGAGTTCTTCCTTGAGAGTTACGACGCAGATGCAGTCATCAACATTGAGGTCCCGGCCGATGTCGTGCTGCGTCGCTTGCTCTCCCGTCGCCTCTGCAGTCAGTGCGGACTCGACTACAACCTCATCTACCACCGGCCGGTCAATGCGGGCGTGTGCGATGTCTGTGGGGGAGAACTCATCCAACGTGCGGACGACACCGAGAAGGCCATCCACGCAAGGCTCACCGATTTCTACGAAAAGACCAGGCCGATTCTTGATCTGTTTCGAGAAAAACGCCTGATGATTGACGTCGATGGAACACAGCCGCAGGATGTTGTTCACGCAGCGATACGACAACAACTCGAGGAGCCTCGCAGGAGTGGGGTAGACAACTGACGGTCATCAAACGGATTGGTTTCAACACGTGGAGCCAACTCATGACGCTTGCCGAAAGCATTCACCAGATTCTCTCGCGTAACGATCTCGTGACGGATCTGTTCTATCTCACCTACTTTGAACGATACCCGGATATTCAAACGCACTTCGACGGCGTCGATATGGAGCAGCAGGCAGTTCTGCTCAAGATGGCCCTGACGACGATTCAGCAGTATTACGATCATGACTATCCGGCTGCGGAGCAATATCTGCTCGTGCTCGGACACAAGCATCACCTGCGACGAATTCCACAGGATCTCTACGCGGACTGGCGAGACTGCATGCTCGACACACTCGAGCGCTATTTCGAGCACATGTGGAGCGAAGATCTGGAGGATCAGTGGACCGAGGCCATCAACAATGCGATCGACGTCATGTGCCGAGGATATCGTGAGTTTCCCTTGAATGGCGACAAATCGTGACCGCCGCGGGAGCTTGTGAAGTGCACATTGGTCGCCCCGTTGAATGGCGGGGGGCCTTCTGCCATACTCGCGCGCTTCGATCTTGATCCTTCTCCGACTTATCGCCGCCAATGGCAGATCAACACGTTCACACGCACCAGCTCGACAATGGACTGACGCTGCTCGTGGAGCCAATGCGTGCGGTGCAGTCGGCCTCATTCTCGCTTTCCGTACCTGCAGGAGTCGTCTACGAGGACGATCAACGCAACGGGACGTCGGCCATCCTTTGTGACCTGATGACGCGGGGTGCCGGTAACCTGAACACGCGAATGCTTTCGGACAAGCTCGATCACCTCGGCCTTCAGCGGGGCGAATCGGTCGGATGGAATCACATGTCCTTCAGCGGTGCGACGCTCGCGGAGAACCTCATTCCCGCGTTGGACATTTATGCCGACATCGTCCAACGTCCAAGGCTGCCGGAGGACGAGTTTGAACCAGTCGTCGCCGGTGTCCGTCAATCGCTCCGTGCGACCGAGGACGAGCCGCGTCAGAAGGTCATCATCGAACTTCGCAAGCGATGCTATGACTCGCCGTGGGGACGACCGACCGACGGAAGCCTTAGCGATTTGCCGAATGTTTCCTACGAGCATGTTCGCCAGCTGTTCGATCGGAGTCTCCGGCCGAACGGGGCGATCCTCGGCATTGCAGGGAACGTTGACGTGGAGACGGTGCAGGATGCAGTTGAGCGTGCGTTCAGCAGTTGGGAGGCCGGTCCGGCCGTACCGATCGTCCGTGGCGAACGAGGACCGGCACGCGATCATATCACCTCGGACTCGAATCAGACTCACATCGGGCTCGCGTACGATTCGGTCCCCTATCGTGATGACGATTACTACACCGCCTGGGCCGCCGTCAGCATATTGAGTGGCGGAAGCAGTTCGCGGTTGTTCACCGAAGTCCGCGAGCGAAGGGGCCTGTGCTACTCCGTTTATGCGACTCTCAACTCGCTCCTTGAGGAAGGCCGCGTGCTCGCCTACGCGGGGACGACTCCCGAGCGAGCTCAGGAGACGCTCGATGTCACCGTGCAGGAGATTCGCAAATTGAACGAAGGGATCGATGAGTCGGAACTGGACCGCGTGAAGGCCGGTGCCAAGAGCGCGTTGATCATGCAGCAGGAGTCGACAGGCTCACGGGCGTCCTCACTGGTCCGGGACTGGTTCCATCTGCGACGCACCGTCCCGCTGGACGAGGTGCATCGCCGGATTGACAGCCTCACAGTGGGCGACCTGTTGCGATTCGTGAGTGAGCACCCTCCACTCGATTTCACACTGCTCACCATCGGCCCGGTAGCATTGGAGGTTCCCGATGTCGTTTCATGAGCATCATCTGGATAACGGACTGCCGGTCATCGCTGAGTTGAGCGATGAGGTTCACAGTTCGGCCGTCGGGTTCTTCGTTCGCACCGGGTCTCGTGATGAGACACCGGAGATCGCGGGAGTCAGTCACTTCCTTGAGCACATGGTCTTCAAGGGGACTGCCAAATACTCCGCCGACGATGTGAATCGGATCTTTGATGAGATCGGCGCCAAGTACAACGCGTCGACGAGCGAAGAAGTCACGTTGTTCTATGCGGCTGTGCTGCCGGAGTACCTGCCGAGGGCCTTTGAGTTGCTCGCCTCGCTGATGCAGCCGACACTGCGTGCTGACGACTTCGACATGGAAAAGCAGGTCATCCTCGAAGAAATCCTGATGTACGAGGACATGCCCTCCTTCACCGCGTACGAGAAGGTGATGAGTGCACACTTCGCGGACCATCCACTCGGCAACAGTATCCTTGGCACGCAGGAGAGCATCTCGGAACTCACGGTCGAGCAGATGCGGTCTTATCATGCGAGCCGCTATCAGACGGCCAACATCACGTTGGCGGTTGCCGGTCGAGCGGCTTGGGACGAAGTGCTTCGTCTCGCCGAACGCCACTGCAGCGACTGGCCGCAGGGCATCCCGGATCGCCGCACAGACGAAGCGCAGCCCGAAGGTCAGATCGCCATTTTCCCCCGAGAGAACAGCCTGCAACAGCACGTGATGCAACTGGCCGTCGCGCCGCCGGCGACCAATGATCTGCGTTACGCAGCCGACTTGCTATCCGTCATCGTGGGAGATGACTCCGGAAGTCGGTTGTACTGGGAAGTGGTCGATCCTGGATACGCCGAGGCAGCAGAGATTGGCTATAACGAGTACGACGGCAGCGGCACATGGATGTCCTATCTCAGCTGCGAACCCGAAGACACCCTGACAAATCTCGGGAGGATGCAATCCGTTTTCGAACGGGTCAATCAGGACGGCGTGAGCGAGGAAGAGATCGAACAGGCCCGTAATAAGGCCCTTTCACGCATCGTCCTTCGGAGCGAACGGCCGATGGGGCGACTGGCTTCACTCGGCAGCAACTGGGTCTACCGCAACGAATACCGGTCGGTCACCGACGACCTTGAGGCCTATCGAGCCATTACCCCTGACGACATCACTTCCCTGCTGAAACAGTACCCACTCGGACAAACGACCACCGTCGCGGTCGGACCGTTGGAAGCGCTCGTCTGAAGCTGCGGTGCCGCATCGTCACGGCCGTCGACGCCGTCCGGCCTGCCATTCGTCGATCCGTCATTCCCGGAGTCACCAATGTCGCCGATTCACATGCATCACACCGACGCCCCCGAAGGGACTGCGATTGAAGATGTCACGCTGATCATCTTCGGCGCCTCAGGAGACTTGACGGCTCGGAAGTTGATCCCGGCATTGTTTCACCTGTGGAAGCAAGGATTCCTCTCCGATCGGGCGGCTATCGTGGGAGTGGCCCGCCGCGAGAAAACGGATGAGTCCTTTCGCAAGGAGATGCAGGAGGCGATCGGGATCGGCGAGACCGACGACGATCAAACTGTCTGGGACGGCTTTTCAAAGTTGTTGTTCTATCGTGAGGCCGATGTTGCCGATGCTGATCAGTTCCGACATCTCAAAGCATCGGTCGAATCGATCGAAGAATCACGACAGCTGACGGGTCGCAGGATCGTGTACATGGCGACGGCGCCCGATCTCTTTATGCCCGGTGTCGAAGCCTTGGCCCAAGCGGACATGATTCCGCCGCGCGAACATGCGGACCGACTGCGAGTCGTGTTTGAAAAGCCATTCGGCCACGATCTCGACTCAGCTCGGGAGTTGACGGACTCACTGAGTCGACTGCTCGAAGAACGACAGATCTTCCGCATTGATCACTACCTTGGGAAAGAAACGGTCCAAAACATCCTGCTCTTCCGGTTCGGAAACGCGATCTTTGAACCCTTGTTCAATCGGACTCACGTCGATCATGTGCAGATTACAGTCGCCGAGTCGCAGGGAATGGAGCGAGGGCGCGGCGCCTATTACGACAACTCCGGTGCTCTTCGTGATGTGTTGCAGAACCATGTGTTGCAGCTTCTGTGCCTCGTTGCGATGGAACCACCGGCGTTGTTCAACGGAGAGAACATTCGAGACGAGAAGCTCAAGATTCTGCAGGCGCTGAGACCCGGCATCGATGGCGATGAGAATCTCGATCACTGGGCCATTCGTGGTCAATACGCCTCGGGCGACGTCGATGGCAAGAGCGCCGTCGCGTACACCGACGAGGACCGGGTTCCTGCGGACTCATCGCGGGAGACCTACGTCGCCATGTACGTCGAGATCGACAACTGGCGATGGGAGGGCGTCCCTTTCTATCTCAGAACCGGAAAGCGGTTGAAAGAACGAGTCACCGAGATCGCCATCCAGTTCAACAGGCCGCCGCTCAATCTGTTTACCACGGTTGAATGCGACGGCGACTTGTGTGAGATGGTCGACTCACAGCCGAACACGCTGATCTTTCGCATTCAACCGCGTGAGTCGATCTCGCTGGCGATCTCGACGAAACGACCCGGCATGCAGTACCAGATTCATCCGGTGAAGATGGACTTTGAATACGAGGAGGCGTTCACCATCGAACTGCCCGAGGCATACGAACGACTGTTGCTCGATGTCATGCGGGGGGATTCGACACTCTTCACCCGCAGTGACGAACTCGAAGCGGCATGGCAGTTCGTCACCCCCGTGCTTGATGCCTGGGAGTCGAGCGATGGAAAACCCGCTCTCTACCCTGCTGGCTCATGGGGGCCGCAGGAGGCAGACGAGCTTCTTGCGACAAGCAACCGTCATTGGAGACGACCCGATCCGCACTCCCGAAAGAGTTGACGGTTTCGGAATTCACCGTCGCTCAGATCGTCGACAGTAAATCACAGCAAGTCCGACGCCGCATGACGCTCCGAGCATGTCAGCGACCCAGTCCCTTACGTCACAGTCGCGACCAACGGGGATTTGTAATAACTCGTCGGCGAGGCCGTAGGTGGCGATGGTGAGCAGTGTCCCGAGGATGACCTTGAGTGTCAGCCGGCGACTCACGACGACCCACAGCGACAGGAGCGTCCCCAGCCCGCAGTAACCGACGAAGTGAGCGATCTTGTCCGCATCGGGAACGCTCGGTCCGGGGGGCTGGAGGTTGACATGCGTGACCAGGAACATGTTGACCCAGTAAACGCCTAGGATGATGCCCAGCAGTCGGCGACTGGGCAGACGAGGTCCGCCTTGTCGAATTCCGTCTCCCGAGTCCACATGGAACTCTGCGTCCGACCTCTCCATCTTCGCCTTCTCAAGTTTGCGCGGCCGAGTTATGGCATGGGATATTCGGACTTCAGCTTGAACTGCGGGTGCTGATCGAGATACGCGGCGACCCGGTCAGTCCGTTCGAATGCCTTGGGCAGGAAGTCGAGTGCCTGCTGCAACCGATCGTTCGGCTCTGCACAGCTGAAGCGAAGGAACCCGGCACCCGCTTCGCCGAAGCATTCACCGCCGAGGCAGGCGACGCCGAATTCGTCGTCGGCTCCCTCAAGCAAATAGAGCGCGAGCCCGTGGCTGGTGATGCCCTGTTTGTTACAGACGGCTGCCACATTCGGGAAGACGTAAAACGTGGCAAGCGGCGGCAGCGAATGAAATCCGTCAATCTTGTTGAGCCCGTCGGTCAAGAGCGTGACTTTCTCCCGGAATTTGCCCATCTGCGAGTCGCGCTCCGAGTGGTCCTGCCTGAGTGCTCGCGTGCCTGCCATCTGCACGAGCGGCGGCGTACACGACAGCGACGTGTTGATCATCTTGCCAATCGAATCAGCGATCTCTTTCGAGGCGACCGCGAAACCGAGTCGCCATCCGCTCATGCTGTACGACTTGCTGAATGTGTAAGCAGCGACGCCCTGATCGAGCATCCCCGGTTGAGCGAGCAGCGAGTGATGCTCCCCTTCCCAAACCATGTGACAGTACGGCTCGTCACTGAAGACCGCGATGTCTTTTCCACGAATCAGATCAGCGATGTCGCGCAGGTCCTGCTCCGTCGTGACTCCTCCGGTCGGGTTGTGGGGCGAATTGAGAAAGATCGCCTTGGGGGATTCCGCTTCGGAGAGAAATCTCTCAATCTGCTCAACCTCGGGTCGGAAGGCATGCGACTGCCGAAGCGGTGAGTAAACGATCTCAGCTGCGCGCCGCTTGATGTTCGGCACATAGGTCGGGAAGAACGGGCTGAACACCAGCACGCTGTCACCCGGATTGAGGAACGCCTCGCAGAAGAATTGTTCAAAGACCTTGGCTCCCGGCCCCGCGACGATGTTCTCCGCCTTCGCGGGGATGCCGAACTCACCGCTGACAAAATCGGCTGCCGCCTCGCGAAACTCGGGAAGACCCGGCGAGGGACAGTAGTGCGTCTGATTATGTTCGATCGCCTCGATACCGGCCGACTTAGCCGACGACGTACTCTCAAACGGGCTGTCGCCAATCTCCAACTCGACGATATCCTTGCCGGAGGCTTTAAGTTGCTTAGCGACAGCGAGCACCGTAAAGGCCGTCTCGACAGTTAAGGATTTGGCAAAATCACTGAGGGGCACAGACACTTTGAGACCTTCCAGAATGCATACAAATGAAGACGAGTATATCCCAAAGATCAATGATCACCACCCTGCGCTAAACAGCAGAATTTGGCCAACGCTTTCGACACGCTGGTTAAGGGTTGGGAGGCCGACGTTCCAGCTGGGCTGCGTGGCAGGGCCTACGCATCAAATGTGGC
>JAGQPX010000304.1 GCA_020426505.1 Planctomycetaceae bacterium
AAAAGACCAATCCCCAACATTTCACATCCCGGCCTGTGAACGATTACCACAACAGGAGTGAATTAGCGTTTATCACCATTTGCTCACGGTGGCTGTATTGTGACGTCACCCATGCGTGAGGCTCGTCGCATCGAAGAGGGAATTCGAAAACAGACAGTTTTCGCGCACCAGCATTCTACTTCCAAGAAGAGAAGCTCAATCCGCAATTCATCGGCTTTCGTTGGGAGGCAATGACTAACGAAGTTGTGTGGGATGAACTTGACAGCATCAGTTGCTTGAAAGATGGTCTCGAATCGAGGTACAGTGTTTGCATTCCAGTAGAAACTTCGGGCCATGATCCACAGATGGCATGAATCTCCATGTCATCAGGTTGTGGGCCGTACCACTTTCCTCACTCTGGCACGCGCTCGTTCAACCTCTTTTTCTTTCTTCAGACTTCGCTAAATGAATTGATCGCGTCAGAGCACATGCATCAAGGCGACGGCCATGCTGCTCACTCACTGGTTGAAGATCCTCCAATCCCGAATCAACCGACGCCGCTTCTCACCGAGTCGGACAAGGCGTGCATTACGCGTTGATTCGTTCCACATGGTCGCCGGAGTTCACAGGCCTGTTGAGATCCTGGAAGACCGGACGCTGCTTTCTTTCACTGCCACTGCAACTTCAGTGGATGCTGAGTTCGATGAACCGACAGCGAAGCTGCTTACAACACTGCCGGCATCGCAGGACGATTTCGGTCGCATCGTAATCAACGATGGCGATGGCAGCTCAACTGCCATCGCTTTGGGAACGCCGCAAACATCCGTTGTGGAGTTGTTCATCGGTGGTTCTTCACTTTGCAGTGGTGTTGTCATTGACTCCACACACATTCTGACAGCCCAGCACTGTACGTTCGGCGTAGCAGCGGGATCTGTAACAGTCAACTTCCATCAAGATAATGATGGCATACCTGACGCAACGCGTGCTGTTACAGCGATCGCCGAGATCGATGCGACTAACAACCTCGGCGACGGTACCGATATCGCCATCCTCACGCTGGCGACTGCTGCTCCTACCTTTGCGCCACCCTTGCCGTTGGCCACAAGCAATCCAACCGCAGTGACGGCTCGATCTGTCGGATTTGGTCTCAATGGTGTCGGAAGTTCAGGCCACGGAGAAAGTCGTGATGGACTCAGATGGGCTGCTGACAACACGATCGATGCTTACGGAGCGGCTCGCGACATCGGTGGTGTTTCAATCAGCGGAACTTCTAATATTTTCAACACAGACTTCGATGATGGAACTTCAGCGAACAATACGTTGGCACCAGGCGTCAACAGTAGCGCGACACCGATTCAATATGAGGGAACGACGGCAGAAGGAGATAGTGGTGGCCCGTTGCTCGTGAATGGTCATATTGTTGGTGTGTTGTCAGGCGGCTCGTCGTCAACCAGCGAGTACGGTGACATTTCTTACTGGACCGGGATCGCAATTCACCAAACCTTTATTCAAGCAAACGCGCCCGATGCGGTCTTCAATGACCTTGACGTTATTGCTCCGTCGGTGACGGTCAACATCGTGGATGCGGCGCTGAACGATACGGATCCGAGTTCGCAGGTGACGTTCGAGTTCAGCGAGGATGTGAGCGGCTTCGACGCAGCCGATCTGACGCCGGTGGGCGGGGCGCTGTCGAACTTCACGATCGTGGACGGGAACAGCTTCACGGCGACCTTCACCGCGACGGACGGCTTCGCGGGGACCGGGTCGGTCACGGTTGGCACCGGCTATACGGACACCGCCGGGAACACCGGATCGGGCGGCTCGGACAATGTGGCCATCGATCGGGTCAATCCGTCGGTGAACTCGGCACCGTTGCTGCAGGATGCAGACCATTCGCTCGGCGAGATCCTTGAGGATCCCGTGTCATTCGCCGGGGTGTCGGTCAGTGACATTGTTGCTGACGGTTCGATCACAGATCCGAACGTTCCGTTATTCCTCACATTTGAGGCCGGCATCAGTAGTACGGGTGCCGTCACAATTCGCCAGTACGACCCGGTGGCGTTTGCTTGGGATGACAATGTCAATCAGAACGATTCGCCTCAGGTCATCATCGGCTTTAACGAACCCAGTGCCAGTAACACGCTCCGCGAGAAACTTCGTGGACTGTTTGTGTTCGACCTCTCGACTCTCGTCAATCAAGTTGGCGGCCAACCCTTTAATGTCGATGGGGTTTCATTTGTGCTCCACCGAGCCGCCAAGGGTGATATCAGTGGCTCGGGGTACAACCACCAGAACTTGACCCTTGATGCGTACCTCTACGGATTTGATTTCGACGAGGGGGCTGCAACGTGGGCACATCCGTCAGCAACGAATGGCGATCCCAATGGTC
>JAGQPX010000074.1 GCA_020426505.1 Planctomycetaceae bacterium
ATAGACTTAACGGAGTAGTGCTAAGTGCGGAACGGCACAAACTCCATATTCAATTGCATGGCTGCGGCAAATACAGTGGCGAACAGCGGACATTCCCTCACCTGATCAATCGCGAAGGCGCTCTCAATCTGGAGGTGCTCAAATGGAGTGATCGCTGCACGCCGGATCACAACGTGAACGTCGCATACACTCGTGCGCTCACCGGACCAGTCGATTACCATCTGGGCGGGTTCCAATCCGTTTCGCGATCAGCATTCAAGCCAATTCGCTATGCGCCGAAAGTTCTGGGGACTCGCTGTCACCATCTTGCCCTCTACTTGGTTTATGAAAATCCCATGCCCATGCTGGGCGACAGACCGGAAGCCTATGAGGGCCAGGACGGTTTCGATTTTCTCAAGCAAGTCCCGACCACCTGGGACGAGACCAGATTCGTGAGCGGTGAGCCGGGTGAGTACGTTGTGATTGCTCGCAGAAAGGGAGACACCTGGTACGTCGGAGCAATCACGAATTGGACAGCCCGTGAAGTTGAGTTGTCGATGAACTTTTTGGGAGCGGGCACACATATCGCAACGTTGGACAAAGACGGTTCGATGGATGAAGCTCACCCAAACGCGGTGCGACGCGAAAGGATTGAGGCCAATCGCAATACACGCCATTCCATATCCCTGGCGCCCGGTGGCGGCTTTGTTGCTGTCATCCGCAAGAAGTGAATTCCCGGAATGGCTGTGGTCCCATCCAACCTCTGGTTATTGCGGTCTGGAGTATATCTGAACGAACGCTGTGTCTGTGACTTTGCTTTCATATTGTGTTTCGCATCTGCGGTCTGCCGACTACCACCTCGCTCTTGATGAACCATGAGCTTGGGGTCGGATGGTGGGTAACGCAGGGATTGCTGCCCACCCGCACGAAGCTTGGCCGGTCCAACACCAGTCGGTTCCCAAGGAAAAGTGCGATCGGCCGTTGATGAGAGTGGCTTAGTTGGCATTGGTGTTCCGATTCTCAGGCTCCGTACAGTTCGCGGAAACATTGAAGCCACGCAGGTATTCGGACTGCGAAGAAGTTAGACCAATATTGCTTCGACAAGTGCCTTGGGATCGGATGACGTTGTTCTACCTAAACAAGGATAGAACGATGACAGCCCACATTCCGACCATTCGCCATCGTCGCTTCGGCTACGCCCGCGTGAGTACCGACGATCAAGACCTAAGCCTGCAGCTCGATGCATTGATTCGATTCGGCGTCAATCAGGCCGACATTTACAGGGACAGGATGTCAGGGGCTAAAGAGGATCGCCCCGGACTGGCCAAGTACCTGACGACACTTCGACCTGGAGATACCCTCGTCGTCTGGAGACTCGATCGGCTTGGTCGATCCATGCGTCATTTGGTGACACTTGTCGAGGATCTTCGAGAGAACAACTTCGGCTTCAAGTCGATCAGCGACGGCGCGATCGACACAACAAGTGCCTCGGGAGAACTGATCTTCAGAATCTTCTCTGCCTTGGCTCAGTTCGAGCGCCGTCTCATCCAGGAGAGGACGAGAGCAGGATTGGCAGCAGCAAGAGCCCGAGGCCGCGTTGGCGGCCGGAAACCACTCGATCCAGAGACTCCACGGATCGTCCTAGCCAAGAAGCTTCACCGGGATAAGTCGATTGGCATCCAACAGATCTGTCAGACACTCCACATTTCCAAGACAACACTGTATCGTTATCTGAAGACGCCTGACCCGTCCGATGGTCCGGAAACAACGGGTTGACGGGAACACTGATGAATTCTCAGAGGTGGCCGAGTTCGATCGGGAGGTCGCAAGAGCGAATGGGCGGGGATGAGCTTGATCGCGAGAAAGTCACGAGAACCCGTCGAAAACGGCGACGTCAAGCCAAATGACCGTTTCTCGGAACTCAACTTCAGTGCCGACAATCGTCGTCTTATCATTTGTCGGCACCATCTGACGTAACCATCATGAACTTCGACACCGTAGATCTTCAACGCAGCGGCGATGTTACTTATACGGTTCGACGTTGGGCTCGCGACGCGCGCCCGTTCATCTCGATCATTCATCTCGCATTTGCAGGAACATATCGTGATGGTTCGAGCGGTGCCCCAGATGCCCATTACATCCACGGAATTGCGTCAATCACCGATGGCGCATGGCGTCCGTGCGCCGTCATTCTCGATTTCTCATCGCTCTCCTATGAGTGGGGCGACGAGATGTCACTTGTGCTTCCACCCGACGATGCTGAAAATGCTGTCGTTGTAAGCGACAAGTGCAGACGGGCAATATCAACGATCCGGTTTGGTATTAATACGGATCGTGACATTACCGAGCTTTCGAATTTTTTCGACAACTTCGACGACGCACGCAAATACGTTGCCGAACGCCAAGTCACGGATTGGAACGACAGTGTCAAACGAAGCACACCCTTCGACGAAACGGAATTGATCACGTTGGCCGATATGGGAATCGACGGATAACAAAACGACGCACGCGGAGTCGCCGACTTCGCGTGATTTGAATGCAGCGATCACTTCGGCGGCCGGATGATCGTTGTCGTTCGGCGACAAATGAGTGTATTTCATGAGAAAATGGGTTGATCTGGACACCGATAAAGTGCTTCAAGCACTCATCGACGAGTCAGGTATTTCATGGTCTGACCTGTGTGAGAAGTTCGGCGTTGGAAAGTCACATAGTGGACCGGGAGCAATGCAGCTCTATAACTGCCTATGGTCCCTCGCAGATGCTGGATTGGTGTCCATCGATGGTGTCCCCGATCGAAAAGTCAAGAAGTACTTTCAGAAGGCCCTTCGCGGAAACGCAACAGACGCAAAGTTTCGCGCGTCTGACCTATGGGTAAAAATACAGATGACACTCAACCATCGGTGGATGGGCGCGCCGCGTTCAAGTGATGCATTTTCGATGCTGATCCAACCTCTATTTGGACAGCCCGTTGAGCTACCGAAGCGAGCCGACATCTTCGTCCTGATGCCGTTTGCAAGTGACTATGAACTGATCTACCGTGAGCACATCTGTAATGTCGCGGAGAGATTAAGCCTCTCCGTTGCGCGTGCCGATGATCACTTCACGTCGAATGCGGTCATGACGGATGTCTGGAGCGGCATTTGTGGGGCCGGCGTAGTTGTAGCGGATTGTACAGAGCGGAATCCCAACGTCTTTTATGAAATGGGCATTTCGCATACTGTCGGAAAGCCTCTTATCTTGATAACTCAGGCGGCTTCAGATGTACCCGCAGACATAAGACACATCAAATACATTAAGTATGAATATACACCTCCCGGCATGAAGCAATTTGAAGACTCCCTTGCCAGGACAATCCACTCGACCATGGGGATTTACGCTGGAATGTTCTCCGACGGAGTGTCCACGGATGACGTATCAGAGTACGATACGTCGCCTAACCAATCGCTGGACCAGAGCGGCCGGTCCAAGGACAATGAGATGGACAGCTGACTGGTGGCCGCCCGGCCAGCTTGGTCATTTAGCGGGGGATCTCGGCGAAAGAACCAAACGCGCGCAGGTCTGTCGGACCAATCCAGCTTGCTGCCAGTCGCTTGCCCAAGACACGCCGTAACAGCATACTTCAACACTGCCGCCAGCTGACTAGGGATCAGGCGAGAAGCTTAGACGCTGGCGATGGTCAACCGACCGGAGGTCTAGGGGCAAACCGTGCACGAACTCGGAACTTTTGAGCTGACCTACCCTTGCTGGGCACTCGTCCACAAGGACTCGATCGTAAGCGATGGGGCTGGCAGGCCGACAGGTGTCACGTCGCCGATCAAGTTGCTAGTGCTCGACGACTCGTCCGGCGGCTCGATGTTCCCCCTGTTTACCGATGGCGACCTAGCGGCGCGGTTCAAGAAAGCCTCGGGTGGGCTGGACGACTTCGTGATCTTCGCGGTCAAAGATGCCACGATGATGGCCGATGGCCTCCGAATGGTGCGCGGCACCGCTGACACGGTGACGCTCGACAAGCCGGAGATGAAAGGCAAGCCTTACGCGATCTGGCCGCTTGAATACGCGATCCGGCGAGTCGAGGCCGGAGATCCACTTTGAGCCGTTGGTAAACTTAGATACGAACGATGATAGATGAAAAAGGAGAAGGTAAACACGCCCGGCGGCCATGAAGTAACGCTTGCATACTTCACGAAACCGCCGCAGGCTAAGGAGACGTCTCTCTGGTGGCTTCAGTTGAAAAAGATGGGGATGAATCCCAACTTAGTCGCTGAGGCCTATGCGAGGGATCTGCCAAAGCTGGCGAAGCAGTTCGCTGAACAGTTGCTCGCAGATGTCGACATCGCCCCTGGGCTTGTGGTGGTGCCAGCATCCGCATCGCGGCAGTTTGAGCCCTACCTCGACGCCCTGGTCGAGGCGAACGCCGACATCTCCGTGCTCGACGGAGCCTTCACGAAGCCGCAGGGGTTTCGGGCCGGAGACGAAGGCCGCAGCTACGAGCAGGTGCTGGAGAGCACGGTGCTCGACGCGGCCAAACTTCCCGAAGGGGCTGCAACCGTGACGAGCATGTGGATCATCGACGATATCTACAACACCGGGAACACGGTGGGAGCAATGACGACTCGTCTCAAGGAACACGTACTCGCCCTCGAAGAGCTCGTGGTCGTTTGCCCGCTGTACGTCCCGCTGTGAGAGGGATCGGCAGTTGGGTGCGTCAGTCACATCGAACTGCGTTGCTCAAGTGTCACACGAGGAGTCCCACAATCGAGTGGTTGATAGGAATCCGTGAGGAGCAGCACGATTGTCTTGCCACCGAGCAAATGTGCCGATGTCGGACAATCCGCTTTCTGACCGCCCACGACATTGTTCCGTCAACTCATTGATTCAGGTATCATCAGGTGAAACGACCGTTTCTCAGAACTCGGCCTCAGTGTCGCCAAGCGCAGTCCGATTGATTTTTGGAATTATCGGCTCAAGCCATGTGGCTCTGTTCAGTTCTCTCGAAATGTCAGTTTGAAGTGGGGAGTCAACTCAAATTGATGCCCCATATGTGCTCGCCATGCACGCAAAGTTTTGTCGAGAATTGCCAATGCGGCGATATAACCGTGCACCTCGGAGTCGGTCGTGGTTTCGACCGCCAAGACGCTGGCATCGTCAAAGTGATTCTGCGACTGCGGAGAAATCTTCCTCACCGGCTTTAGTCTTAGTAACCCCGTCGAAGATCGACAAATCTGTCTGTTGCGCCATGACAACTGCCACAAACTTACGACGTGCTTTCGATCTCTGCAACGTGGCGAGTTCGGTCAGGCCAGTACCAACTCCCAGTTGCTCTTTCCAATTCTCATTCGCACCTGGTCCAGATCGGTTAAACCAACTGCGATAAATGGCTTAACGAGGCTGTCCATCGTGCATTCTTGCCGCATCTACCAGAGCTCGGTACAGTTCGTCGCCATCGAATCGCGCCCCCTTCCGGAACACAGCATCGTCCACAAGTGAAACGAATTCACGTCTTCCGCCTTGTTCGTCACACAAAAACTGCACATTCAACGCCGGAATCCAGACGATCGATCGCTGCGTCGCTGCCGCACCTGGCTGCAGAACATCGTTTACCCGTTGAACCACATCAAGTCCGCCCACTGTCGCCGCCCCCCAACCAGCCACCGTTCGATTCAATGACATTTCCCCTCGGGCAACACCTTGGTCGTCAGTAACGGCGAACACGACTCGTGTCGCATCGCGGTCAAAAAGCGAAACTCCCGCCGCTGGGGACTGGCCTTGCAACTCGTCCAGCCCAATCGAAGAGATGGCAAAGGCCTGTCCCAGTGAAGCGTTGCCCATCGCACCCGGTGCACCTCCGAAGAGTAAACCTCTGGCAGTTCCCAACTGCTGTTGCGCAAACGGAGTTGCTGCAGACACCGCATCCAACTGCCCCGGAACGCTCATTCCGACTCCTCCCACAACTGTTTCTCCGCCAGTCGGAGCCTTCCTGATATCGTAGAAGTCATCCCAGTGAGTGTAATTTGAACCTGAGACGTACTCCTCATACGGGATGCACTTTGACACTCCCACATTAGGTGGCCATGGATCATGAATGAATACGTAACGTTTACCATCAACCACTGCATACCCGTATGCCACCATCATGTGGCCACCGCCTCCGCTCCATTTCCAACTGAAAGCAATTGGAGATGGGTCCTTCTTATTTCCGCTGGAGTCTGGAGCCGGGTCTATTTGATCGACTATCTGCTCCCACGTCAAAGCAGTATTGGACGTTCGCGCGTTCTGATATCCATACTTCGTGAACTCCGGCCAGCCGCCCATCACACACTTTGAAGGCACAGGGGAGTTACAGCACTCATTGTAACCAAATCGACGGTTTGCCTGATCACATTGCGTTACGTTCGTTCCAAGAAAGTCCATGACCATCTCGCCGGATGCTGCCCAGCACCACATGTTTGTCTCTTGATGACGTCGGCCAAGCGGTAGGGACACTTGTGTGTTTTGTGGCATGAAACTACCCGTATCTGGTGGTCTACTTACAACAATTGGGGCAATAGACGTGCTCGTCATGCATCAGGTGTTCTGACTTTCCTGTGGAGGTAAGTTCCATCCATTTTCGCGCATGAGTCATACAGGAAGTAAAAGTGGACTCGTCGTTGATGACCAAGTCTGGATTGAATGCACATAGCAAGGTTGGGTACTGCTTCAGAAGAAGATCGACCTGCAGCTCGGGGCCGAACAGCTCCGCCTCGAACGCCGACAGTGGCGTAATTGTAACACCGAGCTGTTTCGCACGGGCCGCAAGAAACTTCCCAATAAGCTTTCCCTTTCCGGTCTCTTCGTCCTCGTAGCTGGCCTGTGCCAGTTTCGGGCAGAGAGGAACAACAACGCGTTTGTAGAGTGGCGGTCTCGTCCACGTCTGGACAGTCGGACATGCATAAGACCAAGTGGTGACTCGCTGATTGAAGCATCCTCTATTCTCCCGAAAATGCCCCCGGGAGCATTGTGCAGCCGCCGTACTTCCATGAATGCAAGAAAGGGCTGCGGTTAGAAGATAGAGATAAGTTCTGTTCATCTGGCGCTTCATGGAGTTCCGGACTGTTGAATGGCAGTCGCCGCATCGCCCGGTAAATCTATTGGAGAACGAATTCCTCCACTGCCCGGGCCGGCGGGACCGATACTGGATCCCCATACTGAGTTCTCTTTTACTACGTACCCAACGAATCGAAGAGTGGATTCTCCATCCGAAAATGTCAGCGTTGTATTCTGCTTATCAACCTTGTGTTTCTCGACGTGACTTCCATAGTCCGCTGAGGCACCGAACTTAATTCCAAATACCGAGAAGCCACCACCACCGGATGCGTTGAACTTTCTTGTATAGTCGTACGTCCAGTTTTGCGAGGACCCGAAAGTCACCGAAAACCCTCGCACGAGGATCAGGTGAGTTGGATAGTAACGCAATGATCCTTGCGGTCCGAAGAAATCTTCGAAATCGCGCAGATTCTCTTTCACTCGTTTGTGGGAAAACATGCTCGGACGAAACCAACCGGGATAGATCGTCTGAACCTTGAATGCCGATTTCGCGCTGAGTCCGATCTCGGTCGCTTTCTTGAATTCTTCCTGGATGGTCGTGTGCTCCGAAGCGCTGGCCTTGGCCGAGATGACCCCGTACGAAACACTCGCGCTGGAACTCCAGTCAGTCCTGATAGAGCTGGACTCGCTGGTAGTTCGATCCCATGTTGCGTTAAAGCTACCGGCAACGATGGTTTTCATTCGGTCCAATGCGACATTCCAAGTGATTGCCCTTCGGTCGTCGAAAAGTGCGCTGGAGCCTTCGGGCAGACGAGCGAGATACTCGAGAGAGAAGCGTTCTTGCTCGTCATATAGATAGTCCGGACTGATCGGATAGCGTAGTCGCATTTCCGAGCTTTCATATTCAAACTCAGCATCAATAACTTCGCGATCTTCAGGTTCGCGATACTGCTTGTCGAGTATGACTCTCTTATCGAACAAGAACTGTTTGAATTCGCGAAACAGCAATTCAATTTGCGCTGAATTGCCGTAGCGAACGCTCCACTGCAGATAGGACGCATTGTCACCCGGGTCAGTGCCCATTACCTCGCACCATTCCAGCCAGTTTCGTCTCTCCCGGATTTCGAGTTGATATCGTTGATCGCGATTTCTGTCCATTTTCATATCGAGATCTGCAATTTTTTCCTGATCCTCTTCATCCAGTTCTCGCCGAACGACATACGAACGCAATCGTTGGATGAATCTTCCGTATACGCGGTTCAACTGCTCCGCAGAGGTCATGATCGTGCCGGACACCGGCTTAGGATCAATCGCAAGATCTGAACGATTCAAGAGTTGGTACAGGGAAAAGAAGCGATACCGCTCGTCATCGATGTCGACCGGGTCTGCAACTAGCTTTAATTGAAGAAACTCATCTGCACCCAAGCCGCCAACCTGAGACTTGAGGAGATCGTAGTAATTGTCAAGCGTAATGCTCAAGGCGTCCGGCAACGAAACAGGTCGTACTTGGCTCATGATGTTCTCCAATGAAGTCGAAGCGACTAAGCGATGCGTAGGGTGTTAGCAGAATACCGGGAAGCGTGTTATGCACTACGGACACCAATGGGAACGAAATCTTTCACACCAAGGTCTCAACGCTTCGGACAGGAATAGGAACGAACAGTTCTTGACGACAAACTGATTCTGGTAGAACACACCAAAGGGGTGACGTCGAGTCACTTAGAACAGCGCCCGGCAACCAACCGTTCCCCTTGTCTCCCCATTGCCTTCCCCAAGATGAACGAACAAGCACCGCAGACCCAGCCCGTCCGTAGTGGTTGAGGTGATAGCCAATCGCAACAACAGCTTGTCCGCCACGAATGCTGTCGAACCGTGGTCGATACGGAATATCGGGTTCTATCGACAGGGAAGATGGCACGGAAACGCCGAATGCGACGGGAAACCCAGCAGCCAGAAACGTCGTAAGTATTTTCAGTCGCGATTCGCTTGAGTCGTTCGGGCAACACTTCACCGTGCAATCGATACGAAAGTAACGAAGATCGTGGAACATGTGAGAAGCTTGATAGACAAACGCGCTTGGCTCATTGTCGAAACGATCAGGAACATACGGCCAGTGCTCCTCGTCCGGGACGCCGAAACGCCGGAGCGCCTTGAACGTGGTTCTCAAGTCGGCTCCCGTGTCTCCGGTGACTCTTGCTTGCTTGTTGCGTAGGTTACGCGTGACCTTGTAGAGAAAGAGCTGCGATCCATCGAACGTACGACCGTAAATCCGACGCTCGAAGTACTCCACGAGGCTGAGGACCGCAAACGCGCTCGACGAGTTCAGTGGGCCTTGATCTTCTACGTCGGTCAAGAAGACCTCGCCTTCGTCTCCATACCTCAAGTCGATTTCATCGGGGACCTCCCCGGAACAGTGCTTGAGTTGCTGCAATATGGGCAGGATCTTTTCGTGCCGATACGTATAGTCACGTGGATCGGGCAGATCAGGAATCCATCCCATTCCTTGGGGAATAAACTTAGACACCGCATTCCACTACTTAAACTGGCAAAAACACGATCTCGATTCGGAACGTGTCGTAACGTAACAAACAGGGAGAATAGCGCCACATCGGCGATTGAGGCTACGGAATAGAGTGGGACAGAAAGCGGCGGAATCAAGAGTTGTCCATCTTCCAATTCCCGTCGACTCGTTCCCACACGATGCCCTGACCAGTTCCGTCCCCACGGAAGTGAATGAGTTTGTTCACCTGCTTGCGATTCAGGCACTTGATGGTGTCCGCCAACCGACGTTTCGAGTCTTGGTCGGGTTGCGGTGGTAATGGGTCATCGACCCGCTCCGGCCACCCATCTTCCTCAAACGCACACAAGACGACTTCTTGATTCACGGCCGGCCACTTGAAGCGCTTTACGAGTTGGTCGTCCAACTGGAGCTTTCGCGATTCGGCGTCCCATTGCGGAACTGGTAGAGACTGATTCGAGGTTACTTGCCTGTTGCTGCTTACAGAAGATGCGCGACCGTTACTCGATGGGGAGCATTGTGATTTCGCGACTTTGATGCCTGCCTCTGTGAGAACGATGCAGGTACGGCGAGAGAAGGTCAGATTGCCGGTGGAACGGAATTCGCGGCCATCATCGCCCTCGACGGTAACCTCTCGACCATGCTCAATGAATCCCTTCCTGACGAGCCATCGAAGGTCCGTCTCGCTCGCTCCAAGACTGAGAAGTCGCCGCATGGAAATTGCGAAGTCCCAAACCTTACTGTTCGTTTCGGCCGCGTATATGGAAGCCTGAAGTAGTGCTTTCACTGCTGGCCATAGCTCTTCGGATATCTCACTTTGAGCTGGTATCTGGTCACGAGTCACGGGATGGCCCCCAACATCAGTTTTGCGCGCCCATGCAACTATGGGCGAGAAACGTCGAGGGAATGGTCGGAGATTCTGGAGAGAATATCAAAAAAGGATGGAAAGAATCCCCAACGAAAGGAGTCGTTAGATTGGCAATTACCACTGCTTCGCATTGGCGACCTGTTTCCCAACAAGTCAATTGGTATCCAACAGATCTGCCAGACGCTCCACATTTCCAAGACAACACTGTATCGTTACTTGAAGACACCTGACCCGTCCGATCTCCCGGAAACATCGGGTTGACGGGAACTCTGTCGAATCGTTCGAGGTGTCCGAGTTCGACCAGACTGTCACACGAGCGAGCAGGCGGTGTGTAGCTTGATCGGGAGAAAGTCACCAGAACCCGTCGAAAACGACACTGTCAACCGAAATGACCGTTTTGCAATACCGATAGTTACGCATCCGGTGTTTCATCGCCCAAGTCTGACTGATTGTTGATCTCCTCTTCACGGCTGCCCCACATTTTGAACAACCGTGGGTACCTAAGACGTACCGACTTCGCCCACATCATGTAAACGAATTTTATTTGTCTCCAGGTCGTTTTTCGATCACTTTGCTCAGCCTCTCTTGTGTCGGAATGATAAGCCTTTCTTAAAGTGTTCCACACACCGACAAATTCGCGCCAGACAATACTCTCCGCTGTCCCATCATTGTGAAAATGCGGAAATCCTATGTCGCTGATGGGATCTCTTTTCTCGATCACGCTATCGCTTACATGGTAGTACGACAAATACGAGGTACTGCCGTCGGTATCGTTTATCCCCCTTCGCAGTAGGTGGACCAAGGACGCGCCATTTTGCGAAAACACAGTTGGCTGAAGCGTCACGAATGCACGGACGATTGAAGCGGCAGATGGTTCAGAGTTGCCATCAGCCGCTTCAGGAACTCCGGTAGGTTTCAGGCAACTATCGAGTACTTGTTGCAAGGAGGGCCGCCTTTCAATGTAGTCGATCAATTGATTTGGCCAATCAGCCGTGCCGTCCAAGGTGGCAACCTGAACGGACCACCGCAGTAACAAAAACTCACATACCTGGCGAGTTAAAAAGCGTTCTCCTCGGTCACGACTTGCGATAAACAAACTTTCGTACACCATGTGAACGTCCAATAGACGCACGTCCAACGGACGTGTATGCGGAAGTCCGTTTGAGAGGATATGGTCCAAGCTGCACCACATTCCAATATCTGCCACAATCTCCGTCGACACTTCGCGGATCGATCGCCATCCATCGCTGAAAGTATAAAACGGTTTTCGTCGCTTCGATGAACGTGGGCGCGAGTATCCGGGTGTAAGTACATCGATCACTGCTCGAGCAAACAGCGGCACCCGCTTCACGTTGTGATTCGCTGCCTTTGCTCGCGGCAATGCGCCATGCCAAGTCTCAGGCCTGGCTCCTAAGGTATAAATGGCAGTGCCTACCAAAGCTTGGAAATCAAACGGGTGTAGCCTTTCGCATGCGGAATCGAACGAGGTGATATTTGTGTGTCCTGCAAGACAGGGCAGGGCATCTCCATCATTGTGTCGTTTGACCATGACGTCAACGGCGTGTGCAACAAAATGACTCTGGTAGGCCTGTAATTCCTTCCATGCGTTTGTGCCCCGTACCATCTGGTCGTTGTTCTCGGACTCTGAGAGCGATTCAAGCGCGAGGTTTCCTAGAAAATGGAGCATCTCTTGGAGAACCCATGCATTGACGCGAACTCTGAGCAGCGACGTTCGCTCAGACTGAAGCCAGTCTGAAAACTCAGCAACTTCGTGAAGGCAGTGTACTAAGCAGAACGCTGGTCGAAAGAGCGAGTTTCCAGAGACGTCAAGGAGGAGTAGACGACCTGTCCATTCATCCTCTCCGGAGGATGAGAGCGGTTTGCCGGTTGCCCTCTCCACCCACAGGCGAAAATCTAGAAACACCTCTTCACAGCTAATCCTTCCTTCATTTCCAGCAGCAACGCATACCGACAGATTGTCTGCATAACAGTATTCTTTTCTGTCGGCTTGCATCGACGGATTGGCAGACTGCGACGAATCGTGTCCGAAGAATTCTGAGCAGAACCAATAGATTCCTGAATATGCGCCCACAAGTTTACTTGCCCCGTGCACCAACGTGTGGGGAATCGTCGGGTCAGCATGACCAGAGCGGTGTTCAAGCCGGTTGCGGACCGCCCGATTTAGATGCAGCAGCAATCGCGAGATCTCGGACGCGAAGAATTCGGGGTCTGAAGACGTTAGGTATGAACTCCAGTGGTGATGATTCTCTGACTTGCAAGCCAAGCTCAACTGTCGAAAGAACGGGACGAGGTCTCGCGCGGCAGATGCAAGTTCGTGATGGAGGAAGCAACTTCGAAATGTACCGATGATATTAAAGAACTCTCTCTGTTGTTCTTGCGAAAGGAAGTCGCACGCCCAACCTGAAAGTCGAGAAACGATGGCCTTCAACTCCAAGTTCCACGCAAAGTCAGTGAGTTCCCAAGCGGGATGATCGTCATGATCATTAATGGGCAAAGCTCCGGTCTGGAGAACTTGTAGCTCAGTCGTATTGCCAAGGTCGATCTTCTCCTCTGGATCTGAAAGTACAATGCAGGTCATGCTGTCCACCAGATTTGCTGCACGGTACTGGTAGTTACCCCACATTTCATTCCACAGTGTTGCAAACTCTGACAGAGAGTTGAGGCTACACCTGACTGTGTGACGGCCTAGGCCGTGCGAATTCACCTTCATCTGAGGGAAGAGGCGTCTCAACTTCTCCTTAACCCACAAGTCATGACCACAATCGAGTTGCAGCTGAAAGTCCATGCGAAAACATCCTGACCTGGTTTTGTCTTCGAGTCTGCATGGGTCCATCAACCGCAAGGCTACAAATTCGTCGACGGCTGATAATGCGTGTCCCGACACCTTGATCAACGTGGGCGATTTACGGTCTGCGGTAGTACTGACTTGGAATCGTGAGCCGATTTGAGTCGACACATCCGGTGCTGCGGAGCGAGGTGGATTCTTATCGGCTGCCATCTCCTCGGTCAGTTGCTCGAGCGTCAGAGTCCGCACAGCCTGAGCGACTCGATCAACGGACATAAGTTCTTCAAAGGTATTTGGCAGGGCAAGCAGGACGATGTCCGAACTGCTTAGCGTCATGAATAGATGGACGCGTTCAGGACGACAACCTTGATGAACTACCGGGTCATCTAAAATCCGCATCACAATTCGATGGGCAGCGTGGACTGCTTCGAGTGTGCTGGTGAATGTTTCATGTTGTTCGTACGCAACCGCTGACAACGAGATTTTTGCACCGAAGAGTATCGGGTACTCACCTAACTCATGGTCTTGATCAGATTTCTCCTGTGGAGAACCAAGTGAGCCAGTATCACAAATGATCTGCAGAAACTCCTGGAAAGCACGATCGTGAGCGGAATCTCTGAACGGGATCAGCACCATCCCGGTGTGGGCTCCGATCGCCACGGGACGCTGCCTATCCAATCCTTTACCGATGTCATCGAGAGCCATGAGCGGCGAGATCTGCAGGAAGTCGAAAGGGCCGATCACTTGCCAGAATCTGCTGTGACGGCGAACCTCGTCTTCGATCTCCTTGTCAGTGGTGTACTTACAGATAAGGTCACGTGAAAACGCGAGCTCAATCCCGATTGGCATGGCCCGTCCTTTGCGCAGACTTGATGAAGCTGATTTGATATGAACGCGTAATCTCTAGGTATCTGGTCAGCTCGTCAAGTCTCCAGGAGGTGCCCTCGGTGCCCTTGTTCTGCTTGACAAATCAGAAGGATTGAGGCTCTAATCCCTTGACTCCGAGCTGCGATTGCGTGACCATTCTTTTCAGACAGCTCAGTATGACACCAACTAACTCAATGGACGGCATTCTCATGGGCCCCGGTCAACACGAAAGGAAGCGTGGTGCGACACAAGTTTCCGTCACGTCATCGTTGCGTGAGTCTCCGGGGATGGACATTCCCGCCGACTCTGCTTTGAGGGTCGTCGAGAAAGTTGAGGCAGAGTTGTTGGCCGCCCGGAAATCCGCGAAGCAGGTCACATTGTCACCTCAGCCGAAGAGCGATTAGGTTCTCCATGAGGACTCGTAAGGTGAATTGTGGGTGCATTTGAGAAGGTCGCATGCTTTGGTGAACCAGCTACGGTTGACTGGGTTTGCTTTTCTCTGTCAGTCCCACCCAATTCGGTCTTTCACTTTGACTCATCATTTCAGTCGAAGGAAGAACCAGTAGTCGCACTGGACCGAATCCTCATCGCGTTCTTCGAGATCCCTCTATTCTCTACTCTGTGGGCATACCTCGGTCGGTTCGATGCTTCCACCACGACTGGGAAAGTAGCGATCTTCGACGACAGTTGCTTTCCGAAGGACGAGGACGCATCCATTTTACGTCAGGTACGTCAACTGAGGCGATGGTTTGGCATACCGAGTGTTTTCGGTCTGATACCAACCACGTTTATTGTCGTAACCACAGGAGGTGAAGCGCGACGCGAGCGGCTTCATGACCTTGGTGCCGACATCGTTTTCGATCCTGTAACTGAGCCACCGGAACGTCTAAAGCATTTGATCGATGCGCGGTCCAGAAAGCTTCGGCACTTAGCAGGAATGCTTAGCTATCGCCGTCTCGTGTTGTCATTCGTGGTGGGTGTTCTCGGCCTGATCCTTGCACCTTTATTCACAGAGTATTTGAAGATCACATTTCTTCTGAATGACAAGACACCTGAGCAGTCGGTCCATTCGGATCGCACTCAGAATAAGTAACCGTTCACAGGTCGGGACGTGAAATGTTGGGGATTGGTCTTTCCTGAATTGGTGATTTCGGCGACACCTTGGCGATGGCAAGGATGTCGGAGATACCGCCGGAGTTGGCCGACGAGATGACGCCTGCGGTGCGGGCGTTTGTGGAGTCGTTGCTCGCGCGGATTGCCGAGCTCGAAGCCCGGTTGGGGATGACGCCGCAGAACTCGTCGCTGCCGCCGTCCAGTCGGCATCCGCATGCCAGACCGGTGTCGCACAAGCCAACCGCGAAGAGGAAGCGTGGTGGCCAGAAGGGACATCCGAAGCACGAACGAACGCTGTTGCCGCCCGAACGAGTCGACGAGACCCTCGTGTTGAAGCCGACGGCCTGCCGCCGCTGTGGGAAGCGACTGACGGGGACTGACCCCGAACCGTGGCGTCACCAGGTGTGGGAGCTGCCGGAAATCAAGCCGACGATCACCGAATACCAGCAGCACCGGCTGCGTTGCCCAGGTTGCTGCGAAAGCCGAGCGACTCGCGACACTCCGTCAGCGTGTCCACCGCGTGATACCCTTTGTCGGCTACCACTTTCTTGATGTCGCACAGCAGGCCGGTCGACTTGTCCAAATGCTGTTGAGCCTGTTCCAAGCTCGGCACGAGTGTGGCCGTGTCCGCCTCGTTGGCGTAATAGACCTCCGCCTCGATGATGGCTTCGGTATTGAGATCGACGACGTGCTCGGCCTTATAAGCCAGATGCGTGCGACCGTCTTTCATTTTGGTGATGCGGGCGTCCGGATCGGCCGGCGAGGTCCACTCGTCATTCGAGACTTTCTTCTTCCCACGTTTGTTGCGGTCCTTGTCGTAGCGGATGAGGTCCGACTTACTCTTGATCTCCACGCCGTTCGCTTCGGCCAGCCGACGCACGTACGCCTCCCAGTGCTCGCCCGTGTCCTTCCTCACGATCGACTTCACGGCCGCGTTGGCTTCCAGCGTCGTCGAATCCACACCGACCAGCGTGCCGTCGATCAATTTGTGATCGTGCAGCACCTCCAGCACGAACTCATGCACCGCGTGAAAGACCTCCAACGACGCCGCAGCGAAGTGGTCGAACGCGGCTTTGCTCACGTGTGTGAAACCGGCGGCGGTCGACGGAGCTGGCTGCGAGGGATTGACAACGTGAGAAAGCGTCACCTGCTGAGTGCCGTGTCTCACAACCTGGGCCTCGTGCTGCGAAAGCTGCTGGGAACGGGCAAAGTGCGGCAGTTCGCGATGCTGTGTTCACGTCTCTCGACGGCTGTGAACGTCCTCGCCGGCCCCCACAGCCGATTGCAGCCTTCGACCACAATCTGTTCACGCCAGTTCTCAACATTTCGACCAAACACCCCCACCCGCATCCTGACCGCCTGAATCAAGACTCCACCACCCGAAACATCCATTTTCAACAGGCTGCTAACTGGAACCCTCTTTCTCTGTCAACGCCAAATCGACGGCTTTTTTGATTGGGGCTTGGGTAGATTGAAGTTCAGCAAAAGCGAGTGCAGCGATCAGCCAGTCGAGATCATCAGTCACTTCAGAGCCAGTTGATTGCAACACTTCGAGGTTTCTAGCGACATTCGTCACACTTCCTCGTCGTCGCCGATCTTGTTGCGAGGGAATCGGCATTGTTACTTCAGAGTGTATGGTTGTGTGACTTCTACTGCCAAGCATCGCCCCAGAAACGATCTGGGCACCAGCCTATTTCATGTCAATCGACTGTGGATATTTTGTCGCACGATGATCGTGACGAATGTAGGAATCATGAGGACTCACTAATAATCGTCCTGGATGAAATCAATGCGATCTACCTCTTCACGAGCAGTTGCGTTTTCGATAGTTGATGGAAGTTGAGTTCGGTTCCGTTGTCCATCGTGAACCCCGACTGATCCGAAAAAGCAGTGGGCGGCCGTGACGAGATTTTGAGAACAGAAATCGATGTTGCGAACCAATCCAGAACTTCCAACGGAATGTGAGGTGCTGCAACTGTTGAGCAAACGCGACACCGATCACAACGGTCGGTGGGTTCCTGGGCTGCACTCACGATTGCGAACTCGTCCGGATCACCCTATGGCATGGACTGGAAACACTGTTTCGCTGCCCACGCGGCCACCAAACAACCAGCCTCTACTACCCAATTGACAGCCGCGATGAACATGCAATGATTGTTTGGAGTTCAGCTCCAACACGATATACGTTTCAAACTTTACGAATTCGGTTTGTTTAGAATTCGAGTATTGCGCTCGCCCTAACGACGTCACTGCGGTGGTGAAGTCATTCTCACAGATCGTTCAGGAGAGCCGAGCGAACGCACGCAACCGTTCCGTCGACGAGGCGATCGAAACGCTACTCGGTCGAAACTCTTTGAACAGGTTCGAGGCTCTTCAGACACTGGTCTATACAGAACCGCTTCCAGCCACAGCAGTAGACGCATTTGTGGCGTGCCTTTCTGACGAGCTTGATTCCATGCGATCTGTTGCCGCGTGGAAGTTGTACCGCAAGTATTCGGAACTTCCGAACTCAGCGATCGAACCTTTGACTAGTTGTCTTAGCCGGACGTCGAATGCTTGTTTGCCGGTACTTTGCTGCCTGCGAGATCGTTTCACTGAACTGCCGGGGTCAGTGCTCGATCAGATCGTCGATCTTCTTGAGCATCCAAGGGAACTCGTGAGGGATGCAGCCATCGGGACCGTCCAGGCACACTTTTCTGATGTACCCGAGGAGCACCATGAGGCATTTGCGGATCGATTGGACGACGAATCAGACATGATTCGTCTGGGGGCTTCCCATGTGCTTGCGACGCTTTGTGATGATGTTTCTGAAACAATAAGAGCGAAGATGCGGGAGCAACTTGCAGTCGAGCAGGTCCCGATCATCAAAGCTGTCTTGGTACTGGCGATGTGCATTCATCAACAGGACAGTCCCCTATTGATTCCATGCCTGTTCAATTCGATGAGTCTGGACGTCGCGTTCCTCAGGGAGGAAGGGATCGGCTTGTTAGCTGCGTCCGAGGTGATCCCACAAGATGATTTTGGTCAGTTTGCCAAGCTGTGTCTGCCGCGAGCATTTCATGCTGAGGCTGGCATCGATATGCCTTCTGCTGTGGAGGTCATCCAATTTGATCCGCTTGTAGCTCGACTTCGGTCCCTGGCACGGATGAAGTATTTACCCAGAAAATCAGACTTTCTGAGCTTGGATGAGATCGTCGAAGCGATGCAATCACAATTCTCGTTCGTTGCCTCAAAGTCCCCTTCTTTTGGAACATCGTTGTCCAACTATCTCCATCTACTCGATAACGCAGTCAAACGCGTCGATTCGGCGTTCTCTTACGAGTTTCGATCGCGGTTCCAAGGGTTTTCACATCGGCGTCAGAATCGGTGGCAGCACGATCCCATCTTACCGGCTGACTTCAGCACCTTCGTGAATCAGCAGGTTCCCTCTCTCGGATTTGCAGACGCCGCTCACCGAGAGGTTGTGGAGTTCCTGCGGGAAGCGATCGAGAAGCTCGATGACAGACGCCGGCATATCGTGGTCTCGCGATACCTCCAAGGTCTGACTTGGGAACAGATTGCTCAGGAGTTGTCGCTCAGCGTTTCTGCCGTGCAGTATCAACATTCGCAAGCTCTCAGCGATCTTCGGGCTTGGCTACCGACGGAGGCTGCGGAGTAGCCGGTTCTTCTGAGTGCTGCATCACTTCACGGATCGCATCGCAAAGGCAGACTGCCCAAGAGCGGTAGCGGAGTGCGTTGGCGATGATCGTCCTGGCGAGGTTGGGGGTGCCTTGGCCCTGCAAGAGAAGCCTGATTCCATTCTGGGCCTGTTCGTCGATTGGTGGTGCACGGCAGTCATCCTCGCGTCTCGGTGGGGGCACTCCGAATGTCTCCATCCAGGCTTCGACCCGCTCCTTTTCCCCGGTGCTGTCTTGAGGATTGTCCATCGGTTAGGCAGTTCCGCTGGCCAGCGTGCCACGCAAATGCCCTCTCCACAAGCTGTTGGGCCGTTTTGCGATTTTCGCGGGTTTTCTTTCGGTGAATGGGCACCGACTCGCGCCATCTCCCAATGAGGTCGCAGCGCAACCGTTGTGCCGGTCCAGCTGAGATCTGTTTCTGGAGAGGCAATTGTCGTCCCTCCAATTCGTGACTTCCCTTTGAGAGGAGGATTTCAATGGTGCAGTTGATGTCTGTTGATCGGGAGCCGAGTTTTCCCAGCACGTTTCAGCGTGCGATCGGTGCCGATCGGGTTTCGTCGTTCTCGTCGCGTCGCAACGCGAAAGAACACGTCCGTGCGATTGATACGGCCACGGAGATCGCCAAGGCGTTCTCCAAGGTGGCCCGTGACGTGCACGGACGCGAACTTCCTCTCCCCCCGCCTCCGCAGGCCATTGCCGGTCTGGGGGTTGGCGGAGGGACTGCCCAGGCTGATGCACTGCGTGCCGGTCTGGAGACGTACTGTGCAGTTCTTCACAAGTCCCTGCAGGAGTGTCCGTGCTTTGGACGGCTGGAGTTGTTGAGCGACGATGAATGCGTCTTTCACTACTCCGAGTCGGACAAGCATCACGGCTTGCTCCAGACCCAGTTCGACAGTGAAGTGCATCGGCACTGGTTGACCGGCATTCGCCAGCGGAATCTTGATTCCCTGGAAATTGAATTGCCGTCCGACCAGCAGCAGATCGTGAACTGTTTCCCGAAGGATGCCCGGAGGTATCTGACGGTCATCACCGGGATGCTGGTGCAGATGCAGACGGCCGATGGCGGAACCGTGCGGCGAGACCATGTGGTCGGTCGCACGGCCAAAGCGGTCGGACGCAGCATCCGCAAGTACGGTCCGTCCGCCGCCGCTGGCGTTGGAGCAGGAGCCGCTTCTGTTGGTGCAGTCGCGGGAACTGTCTGGGCGATCGGTTCGATGATGGCGGCAGCAGCCGCCCCCATCGCGGTTGCCGCTGTCGACCCGGCTATCTGCTGGGGTGAGATCGTGATCACGGGTTACGTGGAATAGGAGGAACGCGTGTCACAACTTTCCCAACGAAATGGTCATCGGCTGCCGAACGGATCGAGCGAAAGCTCGAATCTCCCGGCAGTCACGTCTTCCCAGAAGCAGCAACTGCTCGCGCAGGCGACTGGGAATGACTCGTTGCAAAGCCTGTTGGCGACGGTCAGTTCGTCGCCCTCAGAGTTGATGGGCGTTCTCACCAAGGCCCTGGGCCCTGCTGAGGCAGAAATCCAGTTCCGTGAAAAAATCACTGTTCGAGAGGACTAACTCATGAAAGAAGTCACCGTGGAACGTGAAGCCAGGATTCTCAAGGAACGCGATCCGTATGTGAGATCGCAGCGGGGTGACGTCGTGTATTCGACGGCACGCCGGACGCGAGATGCATCCTCACCACCAGAAAGTCCGATGGACCTCATCCGCAATCCGGCCTTCGTGATCGCTGCCCTCGTGGCAGTCATCGCGATGGCAATTGCCTTGGCGAACTGAACCTCAACCGAGACCGCAGTGGCTCCGTCTTCCCGGTGGGCACTGCGGTCTCTTTTCATGGACGGGTCATCATGGACCAGCTCATCAACGCCCTTCGGCACCGCTTTCCCATCGTCTCTCTGGCTGCTGAATTACTCTTTCAGTTGTTTCGGCTGGTCGACGAGACCCATCTGGTGATCCTCGTCGTGTTTGCTGCTCTCGCGACCCAGGTCCGGAACGCCATGATGCAACGTCGGGAGGATTACGAGTCCGCCCGGTTTCTGTCACTGGCCTTCGGCTTGGCCTACGCGGCTCATCTCTGGCCGAACCTCGATCTGACCGCCGACGTCGTCGGCGTTCTGCTCGCGGCTCTGCGGACGGTCGTCGCGGCCACCATCGTGCATCAAGCAATCTCCGTCCCGATCGTCGTCGTGGGCCTGCTGGTGGTGCGGTATTTCAAGTCCGGGTGGCTGTCGACCCATGAGTGGTCCGAGTCACTCCTGAAGCAGAACGAAGAACGTTGGGCGGAGATCGTGAAACGCCAGCAACGGGTCGAGCCGCAACGTCCCCGCGAAGAGATTCTCCGCCAACAGATTGACCAGTGCCGCATCGACTACGAGTACGAGTGTGACATCCTTAGGGGGGCCGGGCTGGAGGAGGATGAACTGGAAGCAGCGTTGGAGTCTGCCAAGCAGAAGTACTTGCAGAGGCTGCACCATGCGCTTCACTAAGCTGCCTGAGTACCGACCCGGCAACCGACTGGTCAGTGGATCAACCCGGAGCGGCAAGTCATACGCCGAGGTGATCGAGATCATCATCGCGGCCATGGTCGGGGTGATGACGGGCACATCCAAGATGGCCATCGTGGTCATCGACCCACACGTCAATTCCCTTGTCTGGAATGTCTTCAAATATCTGGTGGCCTACGGCCAGTCATCCAGAATCCTGTATGACCGGCTCTCGTCATTCTCCCGCGTGCTGGGCTATCGATTCCTGAAGCCATCGACTGCCAGGAATCCCTTCAAGCGGGGGGCGGAGAACGATCAGACGGTCAAAGAATTCTTTGACGTGCTGCTGAGGCGCAAAGACGTTCAGTCGCTGACCAAGAATCCGCAAACGGAAGAGAACGCAGACGACGGGCTGTCGCTTGTCATCAATCAGGACCAGGAGGTTGAGGACTCCGCATTTCAGTTCGCTTACTCACCGGAGACAGACACGTTCGATGAACTGCTTGCCCACTGCACCGACGATCGGCTGCGGCAGAAGTTTCAGGCGGTCGCAGATGGGCGGATCAAGCCGGGAACGTATGCCTCTGCCAAGCGGCTGTTCAAGAGTGTCTGCACACCAGCGTTCACCATCCGCTGCCATAACTCATTCGATCTTCCAGGATTCCTCGACGATGCCGGCATCCTGCTTGTCGAGGGAGATACAGAGTCCATCAGTCAGGACGCGGCCAATACCGTCATGGGTGGCATCGCCCTGCAAGTCATTCAGTATGTCCGTTCACGCCGGCGTCCAGTCCCCCGCGTTCTGCTGGTCCTCGATGAGGCCACGAACGCGAATCTCATCGGAGCGGCGGGCCATGAAGTGCGGGCGATGGCCGAGCTGCAGAAGAAAGGGCTCGACGTCCACGTGCTGGTCCAGAGTCCAAACTTTCCCAACGCCTTCATCGAAGATGCCATCCTCACCAACTGCATCGAACATCACTGGTACTTCGCTGCCAACGACGCCGTTGCTCGCAAGGCGGCTGCCGACCTTGGCGATCCCTCCTATCGAGACCGCGTGCGACAACTGCGTCGCGGTGAGCGGTTCATCAAACGACTGAATCGCGTTTCCTTCGACAAGGTCGAAGGACTCCCCGATCCGTGGGCCTACCCCGGTCTGACCGAACGGAAGGCCCGCGTGGCACTCTCCCAGATTCTGAAACGTCCTGAGTACTGGAGTCCGACATGCGACACATCCAACAACCCGAAGACGAAAGCTTCGTCGAGAAGATCCTCAAGCTCGCCGAGCAACACGTCATCATCGTCGCCCACATCATCCGACTTGGGTGCCGCCGAGCGACTGCGTATCGCACGATCGAAAGGCTCCGCAAAGAGCGACGACTCCACACCGCCGGACGAGTCGTGATGAACACAGCCGGCCCGCCAGTTCGTGCCTACTGCAATGGCTGGAAGCCAAAACGTGATCAATTGCGACATGAGATCCTTACTACCGACTTCCTGCTCGGCTATCCATCCGCCGACGTCGTGCGCGGCTGGGATGTCGATCCGCACATCCGTCCGGATGCCACGATGCAACTGGACGGCATCACCTATCACATCGAAACCGACACCGGAAGCGAATCGTTTCGTCGCATCCGGAAACGTCAAAAGGTCTACGCCCATGTCGATGACTTTGTGCTGTATGTCACGCTCTCAGAACGGCGTCTGCAGGGCCTGATGCAGCATTCCCAACAGATTCAGCGGATCGCTCTGTTCACCACTTTGGAGCGAGCCATTTCCGATCCCCGTGGAAAGATCTGGCAGGACTGTCACGGCAAAGCCGCTTCCATCTGAGAACGAACGGAGAACACAACATGGCGACCAATCCTGAGACCGAACTGCGACATCAGTCTCACATTAATCCCACGACATTCTCATCGAAAACCGCATGTAACTCCTTGTCCCGCAATGTTTCGCGACAAACCACACACAACGACCGAAAAATCCGGACTAGCGGCCACTGCCGCCTCCCCACCCACCCACCGTCACAACGTCAGTTTCAACACTTCAATTCCATCCCCTAACAGATTGGAGAACCCCATGGTCAGAATCACAGAAGTCAAGAAAGGCAAATGCAGTCTGTCCGGCAAGGAGTGCACCGGTGTGGTCGTCACGTTTGACGACAAGTCCTTCGAGAACCTGTTCCTCAGCTGGAATGCGTTGCGACAGTTGCTGGAACTGAAGCTGAAACAGGTGACGAAATGATGTTGACGGTCCAGGACGTCGCCGCAGAGCTGCAGGTCTCTCCCCAGTGTGTGTACGCACTGATTGAGGCAGGCCGCTTGGCGACGCACCGGATCGGCGTCGGTCGTGGCACCATCCGCGTGTCACAGGAGGATTTGTCTGCGTATCTGGCGACTACACGAGAGCAAAAGGGCGAGGCACGTCGAAAACGCATGCCCCGCCCCAGGCTCAAACACATCAGCCTACGGCCTTCCGGGCCTGATCGAGCATGTGCTGAGGATTGAGGGACAGATGCTGATACACCTTCGTCAACATCGACGGGTCATTGTGTCCCATCAGAATGGCCACGGTCAGCGGGTCAATCCCCTTGCGGAGAGCATGGGTTGCCCACGAGTGACGCATTCCGTACAGGGAGTACCGCTTTCCAGTCTTCTGCTGATGCCGATAGAAGCGATTGTTCACGGCGTCAGTCGTCCACGGTTTCCCTTTCGAGTTTCGAAACAGCTTGCCTTCGGGATACTTCAGCATCAGCCGTTGCGTGATCGCCAAAGCAGCTTCGCTGAGATAGACAACGCGGACACGCTTCTTGTTCTTCTCTTCCGACTTGGGAAAGACCCAGCGGGAGTTCTCCACGTCAACGTGTCGTGCCTCGACCCGCAACGACTCCTGGGGTCGGCAACCTGTCTCCCAATGCACGGTGAGCAGGTCCGAGAATTCATCATCTTGGAACTTCGCCAGAAGTTCATCGAACTCCTCGTGCGAGTAGCAGACCTCCTTGGCTTCTCCCGAAGGAATTTGCATGTGCTGGAGCGGGTTCTCGCGAATCATGCCTTCCGCATCCGCCCATCTCAGACACGTCTTGATGGCACGCAGGTAGTTTCTAGTCGACGAGCGGGACAGCCCATACGAATCGACCCATTTCTGCACTGCATGTGCCGTCAGATCGGTCACCTTGTAATCGGGGAACTGCTGGACGCACCGCTCCAGCCGATAGCGGTACCAGCCGAACGTCTCGATCGATTTTGTCCGTTTCACATGATCCAAAAACAAGTCGACGATCCCTGCCAGAGAGTCAGCAGCGACGACCATCTTACGAGGCTGCGAGATCAACTCGCGGTACTTCTCGAATGCTTCAGCCCGATCACTGCTGAGCTTGATCTGCTGGCCGTCCAGCGTGACGAACCAACCCCGTCCTTTGCGATACCACGGCTTGGGAAACTTCATGACGAACTCCTCCAACTCGAACCCAGGAAATGGTGAGTGGGCGAGCTGAAAGGTTCGTCCGGCCCCGGCCTGTGTCAGCAGACCGGGGTCTTTTTCTGTGCCAATCTCTTGTGCCAGACTTACGTCAATTTGTCGTAAGTCGAGTATCCCCGGCAGGATTCGAACCTGCAACCTTCGGCTCCGGAGGCCTATTTCACTTTCCATATGCTTTCCTGATGCTCAACAAAGCCCCTGATTTCAGGGGCTTTGATTTTGATCCAGCTTCGCCGAGACAACGATATTGCTTGGAGGACGCGCGTTTGTGGGGGGATAAGTAGGGGGACTCCGTATCCTACTCTTTGAGGGATTTCGTCGTGTGCAGAGATCGCTGAGAAGCGGACTTTGCGGAAATGGAGGGTATCGCCAGTACAACCCCGCTCTTTATTGACGCCAGGGGGGATGTTGTGGCCTCAGAGCGTCAATTCGGCTGAGGAGACGTGCGCATTCATGTCTCGAATGACCGGAATCGCATACAGTCGAACGATGAATGGAACGCGAAAACGCAAATGATTCAGTCATCGGTTCAAACATCTGCCGGTTTCGTCAATTTTTCCCTTTGTGAGGTAGTAACGGTAGGGGCGTCATGCAGTTTTTGCTCAAAACGTGTCGGTGGATCGTTCGGAATGAATTGGTCACAGTGGGGCTACTCTTGGTGTTAGCCTTGGGAACGTGGGGGTTCGTGTCGATTGCGGACGAAGTTCTTGAAGGCGAAAGCCGTGATATCGATCAACAGATTCTGCTGAGCATGCGGATGGCAGGCGACCCGGCCGATCCGTGGGGGCCGAGTTGGTTTGAGGAGATGGCACGGGACGTGACTGCATTGGGCAGTGTTGCTGCCTTGATGATCTTCACTGTCACGATGGCGGGTTATCTCTACTTTGCCAAGCAGCAATGGATCGCCGTGTTCGTCCTTGTGGCGGTGCTCAGCGGAACCGTGGTCAGCACCGTGATGAAATCGGGTTTTGATCGACCTCGTCCGGAACTCGTTCCACACGAGACACGCATCTACACGAGAAGCTTCCCGAGCGGTCACTCCGCCATGGCGTCGCTGGTCTATTTGACATTGGGAGCCGTGATGGCTCGGGCAGAACGAGGCTGGAAGACAAAGACGTTCCTGATGGCTGTGCCTGTGTTTCTGCTGTTGATCGTCGGCGCAAGCCGAGTCTACCTCGGCGTCCATTGGCCGACTGATGTCGTTGCGGGCTGGGCGTTAGGCGTATCCTGGGCAGCGGCGGCGTGGCTGGTGTTTCGCTTTCTGGAACGTCGGTATCGCCTTCCAGTTGAGTTGTCGTCTGACAAGCAAGAAGGTCAAAAATGATTGAGGCAGTCGTCTTCGACATGGATGGAGTGTTGATCGATTCACAGCCATTCTGGCAGACCGCACAGCTTGAGATCCTTTCGCAGCTTGGCGTCCCGATTACTCGGCAGGATACAATCGATACGACGGGTGTACGCATCGATCACATTGTTCAGCAGTGCTATCACAAGACGCCGTGGGATTCCGTCAGTTGCGAGGAGGTTTGCGGTCGAATCATGAATCGCGTCAAGGATCTTGTTCAACAACGCAAACCGGCGATGCCGGGTCTGGACCATGCCATTGATGTCTGTCGAAGTCTTGAATTGAAGTTGGCCCTGGCTTCATCCTCGCCGATCAGCTTGATTCATACGACAATTGAAGCACTCCAGCTTGATGGAGTCTTCGAAGTGAAGGCGTCCGGCGAGAATTTGCGATACGGGAAACCTCATCCCGAAGTCTATTTGAACGCTTGTCATGAATTGAACGTGGTACCTGAACGATGTGTTGCGATCGAAGACTCATTCGTCGGACTTCTGGCCGCCAAAGCTGCACGAATGAATGTGATCGTGATTCCCGAACCTTCGTCTGCCGATCAAGAGAATCTTCTGATTGCCGATTATCAACTTGCATCGTTGACGGAACTGACATCTGATCTGTTTCAATCCTTCTAAGTCACCACGGCCACGCCGAATTGCCCTTGCCGATGCGCAAGCCAGGAGAAAACCTTGGACCTCTGGATGATCCTCCGCGACATCGTGATTTTGCTGGGAGCGTCTTTGCTCGTCGGTGGACTGTTCTCGCGTTTCGGGCAAAGTCCGATCGTGGGCTATCTTCTGGCAGGAATGATGCTTGGTGGTCCTGGCAGTCTTCACGCAGTTAGTTCTGAGCAGGAGATCGAGGCGATCGCTGAACTCGGTGTTGCGTTGTTGTTGTTCAGCCTGGGGCTTGAGTTTTCGATCGAGCGGTTGAAGAAACTGGGTGCGAAGCCATTGTTAGGCGGTGCCGCCCAGGTGGTTCTGACAATGTTAATGGCATTTCTTGGAGCGGTCACATTCGGACTGGGCGCTCAAGAAGCGGTGGCGTTCGGTGCGATGGTCGCACTGAGCAGCACGGCCGTCGTCTTAAGAATCCTCATGGAACGTGGCGACATCGAGATGCCGCATGGCCGCACGAGTCTCGGGGTCTTACTCACACAGGACATGGCGGTCGTCCCGCTTGCTTTGTTGATGACGATCATGGGCGGCGAAGGAACGACTCGCGAAATCGCGTGGGATATTGGCAGGCTCCTGCTTATGGCGAGTGGTCTGATTGTCGGACTGTACCTGCTCACCAGGGTTGCCGTCCTTACGCTTGGCACATTGACGCTCCACCGCAACCGCGAGTTGACCGTGATCTTCGCTGTTGTGACAGGACTCGGGGCGGCGTGGGCGTCACACGCGGTAGGGATCTCACCAGCGTTAGGGGCATTTGTGGCCGGTATGTTGCTCGGCAGTTCAGCGTTTGCGACCCAAATCCGGGCGGACATTTCTCCGTTGCAGGTCATCCTGTTGACGTTGTTCTTTGGTGCCGCTGGAATGGTTGCCGATCCCGTGTGGATTCTCGGCAACTGGCATATTGTCGGCATCGTTGTCGCAGGACTGACCCTGGGCAAGCTGCTGGTGATCTGGTTGATCTTTCTTGCACTCGGCCAGACAAGTCGTGTGGCAGCGGCCACTGGATTAAGTTTGGCTCAGGTGGGTGAGTTTGCGTTTGTGCTGGGAAGTATCGGACGATCAAGCGGCGTTGTCGCGGAAAGCACTTACGCTTTGGTGGTCTCAGCCGCTATCGTTTCGTTCTTTCTCAGTGCCTTTCTCGTTCCTCTGGCACCTCAATTTGGCAATTGGGTTGCGAGGTTATTTCGTTCGTCGGCGAGTGCGACTGGTGATGTCACGCAGAGACAGGCACCGCCCGATGTGATTGTCATCGGTTTTGGACCGGCCGCACAGATTGCCTCACGTGCACTGGTCGACAAGGGACTGCTCGTGACGGTGATTGACTTGAACCACGAGGGCGTCCGCAAGGCGAAGCAGCTTGGCTTTCAGGGGCAAGTGGGTGATGCCACACAAAGTGACGTTCTGGATCATGCGCGCCTGCGAGAATGCAAAGCGGTTCTGATTACAGTGCCCCACCACAAGTCGGCAATCACAATTCTTGAGCACGTCCGCAAAGACGCTACGAACGCTCATGTCATCGTCCGCTCTCGTTACGCAATGCACACCGACACCTTTGTCACTGCGGGAGCACACGCTGTGTCCGGCGACGAAGAACAAGTTGGTGAAGGTCTGGCGAGTCACCTTCATGAGTGGATGGGCAAACAGGAGCCTTTGGAGGAATCGGAGTTAGAGGAGATGATATAGTGAGTGCCAATCTGCCTCACCTCAAATTCGGATGTCTCGAAAACTCATGGACCATCTCTCACGACGGCAATTCTCAATCAACGCCTTCTCGGCGGTATGTGCCGCTGTTTTGCCGAGGCGACTCGTCGTCTCTGCAGAAAACACGAGTCGTTCGGGAAGTGGAAAGCGGTTTGATCTGCTCTTCGACGAGGGTCTTGAATTCCACCCCGGTGTCGAGAGGAAGTCGGACGGGTGGTGGGTTTTCAACCGTGACCTTGAGATCTCCGAGCAGGACGGCTCACCGGGAGTTGAGAATCTCACCATCAACCTGGCGGGATCTCACTTCCAGAAAGTCAGAGACTTTACGGTGAACTGGAGGTTCTCAAAACAGCAGGACGAAGCGGTTCTGCATCTCTGCGGCAGCCCGCCGATCGTTTATGACGAATTCATCAACATGCGTGGATTGCTTCGCATTGCCATCGAACGGGACTCGCTGTGGTGTGGCATCGTCAAGCCGAAGGGCGACCAGTCGTGGGAGGTTGAAGAAAATCTTTCCATTACTGACGCAGAAGACCACACGGTTCGTGTTGCCTATCGTGCAGATCGTGATTCGTTGGAGATCTGTGTCGATGGGAACGCCCGTTGTCTACTTCCGGGATCGCAACTCTTCGGCTCGGGTCAGGTCTGGTTCGGCTTGGAGGCCAATGGCGATTCAGCTCAGTTTCGTCTGGATGAACTGGCGATCGAGTCCGTCGATCAAAGGACTCAGGAAGTGCGACTGATTGACAGTGGCATCTCAACAGACGCTGCACAAACGGTGACTCCTCCGTCGGCTGTTGAGGAAGGGCGGCTCCAGAACCTCATCACCCGCCGTCGCCCCGGATTCTTGATTGGTGCGGCTGTCTCACTAGCCCCGCTGGCGAGTGATCGACAGTACCGGCAGCTTGCATCCAATGGGATGTTCGGCAGCATCACGACCGAAAATGCATTGAAAGCTCAGTTCGTACATCCTCTACAGGACGTGTACGACTGGGCTGAATCGGAAGCGATTGTCCAATACTTCACCAAACATGGAATGCAAATCCATGGCCATGCGCTCGTGTTCGGTGAAGCCAACCCGCAGTGGTTGCGAGCGATGGCAGTCAACACGCCTGACCGCATTCTTGATGTCATGCAGGACCACGTGGCGACGATTGTCGGACACTACAAAGGTCGCATTTCGACTTGGGATGTCGTCAACGAACCGCTTGCAGACTACGACACCCAACCTGGTCCCAGGGGGCTCCGTCGACATCTCTGGCTCCGCAGTTGCGGCGTCGACTACCTCAAGACGGCATTCGAGACTGCCCATCAGGCCGACCCGAAGGCACGCCTGTTCATCAATGAGTTCGGCCTGGAAGAAGACCGCGATCGCTGGCGAACGATGCACAGACTCTTGCGATTCCTGCTCGACAACGACGTCCCGGTGCATGGCGTGGGACTTCAGGCACACGTCTACAACATTGGGGACGAGGTCGAGAGAGATCGCTTGCATGGTGTGCTGGATGAGATTGAAGCTTTGGGGCTCACTGCCCGCGTGTCCGAATTGGATGTCCACGGCGATCAGGGGCCGAACGTCCAGGCGAATCAGTTTGCGACCGTCCTGGATGCGTGCCTGGATCATTCGGCCTGCGAAGCGTTGTCGTTCTGGGGGATCACCGACCGCTATGGTTCAACGTCCTATTTGGACAATGGCCGTCTCCGATACGGTGATGGCCTGCCGTGGGACGAGAACCTCGAACCGCGTCCTGCCGTCAAGGCTATACAGAAAGTGGCCCGAGCGCGTGCCTGATGCATCCGTCTGTCAGTCGATTGGCGACGCTCTGAGGACTGGTTTGCTGTCTTCGTCGAGCAGATGCAGCAAGCCGTGCTCGTCGATGTGATACGAATTCACTTTGCTCAGCGTTGCAAGGAATTGGGTTTCCTGGTCCATCAATGCGGGCGGACCTGCGGCACGGGTTGTGACGGGTCCGGGCTCGATCTCGATTTCGTGGACTTCGATCGTCGCCTTCGCCATGTAACGGTTGATCCCAGTGTCCCCGGTGATGGAACCATCTTTGCTGAATTGAATTGTCGTTTGCGCGTTGTCGACCACGCCACGACCTTGGATGTCTTCGACGAGCCATTTGCGGAAGAGTGAATTAGTCGCATCGACGGAACCCTCGAACGCCGTCGTGAGTTCCGCGACGCCAGCAGTTGCGACTTCTGCATCCTGTTCTCCCGTCGCCCCGCCGACGCCAATCGCGCCGATGATTTGCCCGTCGAAGACAATCGGAACGCCGCCTTTCAGCGTCGTGAACTTGCCGCCGCTGGCAGAGGCAGCATTCTCGACCGCCAGACTCAGTTGCGTGTTGACGGACTCGGCATTCGGCAGCGGTCCAGTCGCTCCACGTTTGGTGGCTGCCGAGGTCGCTTTGGTGATCGATGTATAGACGCTGCCCGGCCTTGCTCCATCCATGCGTGCAAACGCCATTAGGTGGCCGCCGTCGTCGACAACGGCGATGTTGACCCGAATGCCCATTGCCTCTGCTTGCTTGCGACTCGCGACAACTGCACACTCAGCCCCGGCCAGCGTTAATTGAGCACGGTTGGTGCGTACGAGTGGTAGCCGTTCAGCAGACTGCGTTGCACGGGGAGACACGAGCGTCATTCCCCACAGGACCAAGCCAGCGACGAACCAGGGCTGCGCGGCCGATCTTCGTGTTTCGGTTCCAAACATGTGCAATTCCTTTCAGTTGAGAATCATGATTGAATCGTGTGTGCGTCCTGAGCCGAGTAATGGAGATCTCGGGTCGGCGAAATCACGTCTGTCAGCAACTGTCCGGCGACAATCGCGACGGCAGTCAACATCATTGTGGCCATCAAACGAACGCCACTGGGCAGGTCTGCTCGGAGCATGATCTGTGCCATCCCCGCAAATGCCAGACTTCCGGGAACCAAAAGGATTAACGACGGCATCAACATGACTGCGGCCGGCAATCCGAGCCGATGCGACAAAACACGACTCGTGACTCCCGCGACGACTGAGGCAATCCAGACCGCTGCAAATGGCCCGAAGAATTCACCCGCCACGCGCAGCGATGCGTACGCGATCAGCGTCGACAGGACCAGCCACGGAATGTCTCGATGTCGAGTTTGAAAGAGGACCGCCAAACAGAGGCCGATGGGGACGATGACGAATGCCGAGGCCATCAGCGACGGCGTTTGTGGGGCGACCGATTCTGGAATCGGGTGAAAGGCGGCCACGAAGCCATACCCCATGTAGACACCGAAGACCATCGTCAGCAGTGTGGTCATCGCACCAGCGATACGTGCCGATCCGGACGCCAGGTTCTGGGTCGCCAGTTCGTTGATACTGATCGTCAAATGTAGTCCTGGCACCAGCACGATCAATGATGAGAGTGCAGTCAGTTCAAAGTTGCTGGGAGCGATCCATGTCTGGACGATGCACGCAAGACTGCAGGCCACGAACCCGGCAATCACATTGATGAGATGGAGGGGATATTGACGGCGGGACAATCCAAGCAGCAAACAGCCGACAATCAGACCGATCACGCCTGCTGTCGTCACGACTGTCGAATTGCCGCCGACAAAGACACCAACGCAAGCACCGACAATTCCATAGGCGACGACTTGAACCGTCTGACTGTATCCTTCAGGCATCGACTCGATGTTCTGTAGTCGCTCCCAGGCTTCCTGTGGAGACACGCTTTCGTCCTGAATCGATCGTTGCAAATCGAACAGCTCCGCATAACGTCCGAGGTTTGTGTTTCCTGGATAGACGCGAAGCAATCTGGTTCCGTGGGCTTCGTCGTCAAAGGTGACAAAGATCGCCGTCGGCGTGGAGAAGAAGGTGGCCGGTCGTCCGAGTGCAGCAGCGACAAGTTCCATGCGATGGTCCAGTTCGTACGCTGGGGAACCACTCGCATGCAGGGCCCTTGATAGCTCCAGAATCAGCGTTTCCGAGGAAAATTCAGGCACGTAATTTGTCCGATTTTGGTCACCAGATTCTGCTCAGGTGGGTGTGTATGTGGATACGGTTCCAGGTGGACGAGAACGTCTCGTAAGTGTGGGAAGACGGTGAGCAATCGATCCTTCACTTGATGTCCGATACGGTGGCCTTCCGCAACAGTGAGATGTTGATCGACTTCGATGTGAGTATCGACAAAGTATTCGAGGCCTGACTTTCGTACCCAGAGTGTCTCCACATCTTCGACACCATTGACCGCCAGCGCTTCTGTCCTGATGCGTGCCACAAAATCCGGATCGGCCTGGACGTCCATCAGTTCGCTTGCACTGGATCGAAACAATCCGATCCCCGTCCAGACGATGGCGGCTACGACTACAAGTGAGGCAACTTCGTCCGCCCAGAGATATCGTGTTCCTCCAAGGCGAATGACACCCAAGCCGATCAAGACTGCGAGAGCACACAGTGCATCGCTGCGATGATCCCAGGCGTTGGCGATCATGGATGATGATCCGGTGCGTCGGCCAACTCGCATCTTGTAGTGATACAGTCCCTCCTTGATAATAATGTTGGTTCCAGCGATCCAGAGAGTCCAGGTGGGAGGGATCGCGTGTTGTTCCGTGAGTCGCTGAATCGCCTCCCAGCCAACCAGGAGGGCAGACATGATGACGAGGAGCGCGACGTTCGATGCTGCAATCCCCTCCGCTCGTGTGTGACCGTAAGGGTGTTCGGCATCGGCGGGGCGTTGTGCGACACGGAGAGCGAACAGGACCACAACGGTCGTCACCACGTCGCCAATGGAGTTGACCGCATCGGCGATGAGCGCAAATGAGTTTCCCACGATGCCGCCGACGAGTTTGATGGCACCTAACAAGAGGTTCACCACCAAGCCCAGAACAGCAGCTCCAGTGGCGTCTTTGTAGAGGTCTGCGACATCGCGGCCGGGAGCCGAACTCCGTTGTCTGCCAGACGTCGGTTGATTCATACTGAGCGGCTCGTCGACAGAGAAGAGATCAGATGGACACGTGTTGTGAACCTCTCACAACCAGGGACATATTAAGCAAATAAACCTGAAGTCGCATTGACTTCAGGTTTGCTGATACCGTCAAGTGTTGAATGAGCCGCTGCTGTAACGAATGAGGTCAGCATGGACGCATCCCTCTGGCCGTCCTCGCAACAGACTTCTGCTATGCCTGCAGATGCGATTCGATGAACCACAGGCTCTTGTCGACTTCACGCGAGATCTCGGTGAACAGGTCGGATGACGTGGCATCGTTCCAATGAGCCGACTCGTCAATCGCGGATCGCAACGAAGCGGCGTACTCGGAGAACCGATTGGCCAACGCGATCACGAAGTCCTTCCCGTCAGTCAGTTCGAGGGGGAGTTCGTCGATGCGCGAGTTTGCAGCTGCCATGCGTGCAGTGCCTTCCGCACGTCCGCCCAATGCGGTGGCCCGTTCTGCGAGCATGTCGGCGTAACGAATGAAGTTCTCGGCCAACTCGTCGAAAAACAGGTGCAGCGGCATGAAGTCCATGCCCTTCACATTCCAGTGGGCCTGCTTGATCTGCGTGTAAAGATCGAATGTGTCGGCAAGCTGTTGGTTGAGCAACGACACCATCGATTCTCGCGTCAATTCGGGGATATCGATGCGGGTGTTGAAGCCCAAAGTTGTCGTGGTACTCATGGTCTCATTTCCTTTCTTGAGTGAGTGAGAGTGATGTCCATTTACTGTGAGACAGTTGCAAGTCCCGTGCCAACGTGCTTCGAGCGTCTGTGGAAGCGACGAGTGTCAGTAGGGATTGCGCGCGGGGACGTTCGACGCGTCTCGAAGTGGCTCACGTACCTCCCATTAGACTGGACCTCCAGTGTGAGTATGGTTGCACGCGCGATCTCTGTGGAGAATTGCCATTCGTTTTCAACGATCTCATCAAGCAGACAGGCAGCTTGAGCATCATCTTCCAGGTCATTTCGGAGACCTTCGAGTCTTTGCACGTACTCTGTCTGGAAGGCCGCGATTTTCGGCCACAGGTAATCCAGTGAGACGTCGTTGTAGCGGGCATAGTCAGCGGGAAATGCGCCCCAGTGGATGGGATATCTCCTCTCCTCCAGGAAGTCACACAGTTGTTGAACGTTCTCCTGCTGTCTGACAGCAAGTTCGGTCAGCAACCGACTTCGATGTGCTTCCTCGGCCGGTGCCCACAGAGAACACTGGGAAGCGTATTGCAGCAGTCCACGGCTCGCGGCGACAAGTGCCTCGTGCAGTCGTTCGTTCGCATGATGGACTGTTCTCGACAGCGAGTCAGTCGGTCGACTGTCCGCGTCGCAACACGTTCCGCCTTCGTTCTCCCAGCGTTCCAAAGCATTCGACTCGTAAGCCCTCCTCGGATCGCATCTCATCATTCGCCTCCTCGTTCAAGTGAATCATCTTGACATGGTCCGCTACCGCATTGATGAAGCAGTTTTGGTGCCATCCTTGCGAAGTTTCGCTCGCGGCTGATATTCGCTCGACCGCCTGCCGGATGTGTCAACGCGCGACCCCCTGTGTCAACCAGAGTGGTCACACTCTGTGAGGACCAGGAACGCATCGACGTGCTCTATTGAAAACCCGACGCGGGCGAGCCTGCCCTACGGGGTTTTACGAATTGTGGTATCGCCGTTCGATCGCCTCAGAGAGTCTTGTGGCGAAGTCGTCGACCATGCCTTTACTCTTGTGTTGAATTTCCAGCTGCCGCACGTCATTGGCGAGATCATGATCACAGAATTGACCGGCAATCCAACGGGAGAAGTCGTGATGCTGGTTATGGTGCATCAGAACATGAGGAGCCACCTGCCTGGCTGATGCCACCAACTCGCGCAATGTTGCTGCCGATTCTCCGACCGCGTGTCCATTGTCGGTGAACACAAACTCACGGTCTTTCGCGACCGGAGTGTTGAAGTATTTGGTGCGATGGCGAACGTGGGTCGTCAGCCGGGGAGCGACGATGAACCGTCGCAACTGTCCTTCGGCTTCCTCTGTGGGGGGCAACAGGGCCGCTTCGGTGATGCTGAGGCCCGCGAGTTGTTCGTACCAGTCATGAGAATCGGTCATCGAGTTAGCTGAGTCATCGAGGAGGTCTCGCAGGACGTCCACCTCTTCACTCTCTGCCAGTCGTGTGACGGCCACCACGTCGACGGACTTCAGGACGTTTCCAGGCAATTGCGAAGGACGGTACGTCACCAGCGTGTAGCTGTCGAGCTTCGAGTCCAACAGTTGTTGATCTTCGGAATTTGCCAGGAAGTAGTGGCATTCGTCGAGCAGAATACGATGTGGGAATCCCCGCTCGCGACGATGCTCTGCGACCAGCGGCAGATGGTGTTGGATGTACTCGCACTTCTCGGGATGAGAGAGGTGTGAAAGATTCAGAACGACGCTCAAACCTTGCTGGAGAAGCATCTTCAGGTCTTCACCATGCGGTAACAGTCGTCCCCCACCGAGCATGACCGTGTTTGGCAGCGACGCGAGACTGCTGTAATCGCCTTCCGGGTCAAACGCATACACTGTGTAGCCTTGCAGGATCTGTTGCTCAACGAGCAATCCCGCCAGCCAGGACTTGCCGCTCTTCGAATCGCCAGCAACGAGGATGTTCCGTCCGCGAATGGGGATTTCAAATGGTGTTCGCCCTTCAACCTCTTCGAGGATCAACTTGCGATGAGTCGTCGTTTCGATCGGCAGCCGGATGTCAGTAGAGATGTGGTCGATGTAGTCTGCGACCGCTGAGAGATCTTGTCCTTCGATGACATGGCCGGCCATGTCGATCAAACGCTGAGATCCCCACGAAACGGCGACGCCATGTTCACAGCAATTGAGCAACTCATGATCGTTCTCCGCATCGCCGATCCCGACCGCGTTATGGACCGAAACACTCAGCGTATCGAGCAATTGACGCAGACCACAGGCCTTACTGATCGACGCAGGCAGCAGCATCATCCGTCCCCGGTTGAATGTGATCGCGAGTGGCAACTCCAACTCCCGGATCAGTTCAATGGCCACATCCGCGAATTCTGCCTCCATCTCGACGACACAACGTCCGACCTTGAAGTCGATGCCTCGTTCAGTCAACTTTGAGATCAGGGACAGGGGCGGTGCCTGCCCCAGCAATGTGACATGCCCGTTTGGCAACGCGACCACGGCACCGTTCTCTGCGACCACACCGTCCACAAAGTCGAGACATCCGGCCACATGGCGGAGTTCTGAGAGAATCCGTCCGGTGACGATCACGACCAGCACACCTCGCTTGCGGGCATTGGCAATCGCTTCGCGCACGGCAGGATCGAGAGCGCCGTCACGAGCGATCGTTCCGTCATAGTCGGTGGCAATGACTCGCAAACGCATCGCTTGCTCCCTCAATCCAAGCTCGACGCAAAATGGCGTGAGCACTTTCCGTCGACGCGGTCCAACATCAAAGCCTTTCCGCACAAAAACGACAGCGGCACCTCGCATGAGGTGCCGCCCGACGCAACCTGCCATCACTCCGCTGACTGGTCATCAGCAACATTGCCCAGCGGGCGCGGCTTCCAGCTCCTGTTGCCAGGCGGCAGCACCACCCGTGTAACGAGAGACAAAGCTGAAGCCCGCGTCATCCAGCTTTCGGGCCGCTTTCTCGGAGGCGTCACATTGGCTGTTCGCGCAGTACACGACAACGGGTGTGTATTTCCCGCCCGCCTCATCCTCCACCCGAGCGGCGAAGTCTTCCGTGTCCAGGGGGATATTCACCGCACCGGGGATTTTCGTTTCCTTGAAACTGTCCGCATTGAGCGTGTTGACCACAATCAGGTCATCATGCTGATCCTGCAGAGCTTTCAGTTCGTCAGTTGTGATCGTGTTCATGAGAGGTCTCCTTTTCGTCCAGAACAGTCTGTCACGGCTGCCCGCCGCAGTCCGTATTCCCTAATTCCCTGTCAGTGCAGTTCTTGTTCCAATCGGGTCTGGCATTCTGCTTTCTTCGATGTCCATCAACGAACTTCCTCAGAGCGAAAGAACAGTTCTCCAACTCAACCAGCTCGGTTCCGCGAGAACAGGTGTGGGTTGCGTGTAATGAATCGCCGAATTCCCTGGTCGATGATCGACTCGCTGTCCCGCACCATGTAGACATAGCCGGCAATCGAAATGAGGAAGGCACCGATTGCATCAACCATCAGGTCGAACATGGTATCCGTCAGTCCGGACGGATCACCCAGCATCGGCTTCTGCATGTTCATTCCGAAGAGCTGGTCCATCGCGAACTCAAACAATTCCCATGTCGTCCCGACTGAGAGAGCAAAGCAAAACGCGAAGAATGCAACAAAGCCGGGCCGCAAGTGCAGATCGACATGCGGCGTTTCGTTCAGAACATAGACGAGCAGTAGACCCAGGACGCCCAGCAGCCCGCCTGATGTCGTGTGAAGAACGATGTCCCACCACCAGAAGCGGTTGTAGTAATCGCGGACTTCGCCCAGGAACAGGGATGCAAAAATGAATGCGATGGTCAGCAGTTCAAACTCAGGGGGCACATGCACATTTGCTTGACGAGCCAGGACCGCAGGGAGAAATGTCAACAGCAGGATGCCGGTGGCGATAGCGGCACTCCCCCAGAGACCTTCAGCAATCTCCCAACCGATTCCAATCACGATGACCACTCGTAAAGTGTACGTGAGATATCGGTGGGCGAGGTCGAAACGTGTTGTTTCGGGTGAGTCCATTGTAATCACGCTGCCTCATGTGCTCACACATCCGATTCGTCGAGACTCGTGACCTTGCTGATGGCTTTCGTGACCGGACGAAGGATGGCCAGGACACTCACTGCCATGAAACATGATGCTACGGCCAGGGCATATTCCCCGAGTCCGGTGACTGTCCCGATGGCTGCAGTCATCCAGATCGAGCTTGCCGTTGTCAGCCCTTTGACTTCGACTTCACCCCTCAGGGTGACGATGGTGCCAGCCCCCAGAAACCCGATGCCCGCTGCGATCCCCTGAATGACGCGTGTCACTTCGTTGGAATCATCCGGTGCGGTCGATAAGGCGGCGAGTGTGAAAATGGCCGCTCCCAGAGACACCATCATGTGCGTCCGGATTCCCGCCCATCGCCCGTGCAATTGACGTTCAAAGCCCAACGCGCCTCCCAACACCATTGCAATGAACAATTGCAAGACATCGGCGGCAGTTTCCCGAACGACCTCGTGACTCATCAACCAGTCGATCATGACGTCTAATCAGTCCTGCGCGTTGTTGACCGGCACGGTCAACACGCTGCATTTGGTCTCACGAATGACGAATCGTGCAACGCCCCCCAGGCCTTCCAGCTTGCCCAGGAGCACGAGGTCTGTCGGTAAACGATTCGCCCGTTGCACGATTTCCTGCGACGGAAATCCCTGAGCGGTTTCCAATGTGACATCAAGTCCCTGCAACTCGTCAGTCACCAACTCCGCAAACCTTCCCTCAACTGAGAATGATTGGATGCTCTCCATGATCTTCGCGATTTGTCCCTCCAATCCACGTATCGATTGGAGGTTGTTCAGTCTCGGGTCATAAACATGCAGGAAGCGAAACTTGGGGTGAAAGTGGCTGTTCAGCCATCGCATGGCAGGGAGAACGGCTCTGGGTCGATCATAGAACAGGTGAGGAACGAGGACACTTCGTGGATCAAACGCTTGTGAGTCTTCGGTCGGGCGGAAGAGCAGCACGGGGACAGATGCCTGTCCGATGACACGATCGGCAAAACTGCCGAGGAGAATCTTGGAGAGCCCCGTCTTTCCTTGAGGCGACATGACAATCACGTCGGCTTCGAGCTCCTGTTCGAGTGCAAGCTGGCGAGATGACGTCCAGCGATGTCGCTCCAGTCGGGGTTGAATGTCGACACCCTCAAATGCGGAGTGGCTGCCGATTTCTTCAGCAAGTGCGAGCTCCATCGCGTCGAAGATCATCTCACGCGAAGGCGAGGGAATGAGGTTCGGCATCGCACCTGCAAAATGAACAAGATGGAGTTGAGCGTCGAACTCGATGGCAAGTTGTGTCGCGCAGGAGTAGGCGGCGCGTGCGTTGTCAGAAAAGTCCGTTGTCAACAGGATATTGCGGGTTGTCATGGTCATCTCTCCTGATGCAGTCGGCAGGGTTAGCAACGTGCTACATGGTCGAGAAGCTCGCCAAAGGATCGACGTATTCGCACTCGGTGATCGGACAGACGAAGCTGTCGGGTTTCACCGCCAGGACGGAACAGTTGATATCGCCCAGGATACGTTCGGCGGTGTTGCCAATCATCAGTCCCATCAGACCGCTACGGGCAACGGTCCCCATGACAATCAGATCAACGCCTTGCTCTCTCGCAAATGACGGAATCGCATAGGCCGGATCATCCTTCAACAGATGCGTGTCAGGACCGCTGCGTTCTCGACCGTGTGACTCCAGGAACTCGTCAAACAGCCCCTCGATGTGTTCACGACGCTGAATCAGCATCTCGTCGAAATCCTGTCGCGCAATCCGTCGTTCGAGGAACTGTTCGAACTCCATCCCCCAGGCATGCACAATGGACGTGCGAGCCTGATGCTGGTATCCGATTGCTGACGCCAGGTCATACACCTTGTCATTCAGTTCGGCGTCAAGCTCATGGCCGGTGGATACGTCAACGCATCCCATGACGTGCTTGTACGCCGGTGTCTCGGCCGCAGCGACCAGCCAGACTGCGCAGGGACAGTCACGCAACAAACGTCGTCCGGTGGCTCCGAACAGGTCTTTCTGTCGACTGTCCAGTCCCTTGGCAACTCGCAGAACCAGATCGTGTTGTCCACGCAGGACCTCTCGGATGATTTCGACAGACGTCTTGCCCCAGAGGACTTTCGTTTCCACATCGATTCCCATCTCGCGAATCGGCGAAGCAAGTGCATCGAGCCTCACTTGGATGTCGCTTCCCAACAACTCCCGCAACCCGCCATGCTCCTTGATCATCAGGCGTGCGGTCCAGGGAAATTCAGGAACGACATCGACGATCTTCAAACTTGCTTCGTTGCATTGAGCGAGCCGTACGGCTTCGTCGAGGATCGGATGTGCATCCAATCGAGTGTCTGTGGCGACCAAGATGTTGTTGAACGTTTTCATCAGATGTCTCCCTTCATAGAAGTGAAAGTCCGAATGCTCGTGGTCCACCTCACGTGCAATTGATTGTTTCGATGTCATTTTTCCGCGAATCAGATACCGAAATGCGATGTCAGTCATTCGACATCAGATCCCGGACACCGTGTGCGATATCGCTCACACCCCGGCACCAAGAGTAATAGACTGGCAGAGTGTCGATCGGTGTCGCCGATCACGTTCCCTGCCAGTCTCCTCCGTGGGTCAACGCTTCAACGCTTCCGACCGTTGAGCCCAAGTCAGTTGTTTCGATCAGGCTGTCAACGCATCATCGGCATGCGATTCAGACGGCGTGGCGATGTTGTTACGTTGCCGTACCCGGAGGGCCTTCGGGCGTTTGAGTCTCGTGAGTACCATCCTCCGTGCGCGGTCTGCTGCCTGTCCCGCGGCCACCAGCGGGTTCTCATTCATCCCAGACGTAGTGACCTGTCTCAGTCCGGGCATCACGACAGTCACGCGGCACAGTTTGTCGATCCCACCCCGGGCTCCGTTCTCGTCTGTGACGGTGACATCCACCCTGATGATTCGATCCGCGAATCGCGACAGCGTTCTCCTCATCCGCTCGACGACGAATTCCTGAAAACCGCCACGCCGGATGTCCGGGGACGCATTGATCGAGATGTTCATGAATCACTCTCCTGTTCAATAGGACGTAGTTGGGCAGGCTTCCAGCCTGCCGTGCATCGTAGGTGACCTATGCGGCGACACAGTCGCGTTCGGGTTGAAACACCAACTCCTGGATGCGAAAGCGCGCCACTCCACTGGGAACGTTCCAACGCACAAGGTCTCCGACTCGATATCCGAGGATGGCCGTTCCAATCGGAGCCAACACGGAGAGCTTGTCCTCGGCGATGTTCGCATCCTGTGGGTAGACCAGCGTGTACGTCTCGACATTCTTACTCCCCACTTCGCGGAGGCGAACGGTCGAATTCATTGTCACCACATCCGGTGGCATATCGTCGGGATGAATGATCTGCGCGTCATCCAATTCACCGCGAAGTGATTGAAGGTATGGCTTGTCTTCGAACGCAGTGGCGAATCGGCTATGAAAGAGGCTCTCCAGTCGAGCTTGATCTTCGCTGCTAATGATGATTTGTCGTTTGGCGGTCATCAGGAACCTCCTGCCTAATTGGGGGTGACCGGAATCAGAAACAGGTCCGGGTAGAAGTAATTGAGGATCAGAAACAGAATCAAAGGGGTAACTCCAAGAACGACCAATGGGACGACGGCCTTCAAGAGAAAAGCCATATCGTCGCTCTCCGTGATCAGGTTGATGCGTAGAGCGGGACGTGTGTCGCGATGTTTGACCTTTCGTTGCTCGCTCCAGTTGAAAACCTGAGACGATGACGAGAATGGCAATGGCTTGATGTTTCGTTGCTGTTCGATCAGTTCGACTGGCATGATTCACCTCACTGATTGAGTACCACCTGTCACTAATGCAACAAGCGGGCCAATGAGGCGGCGACTGACGTTTTCCGTTGAGAGCCACTCAAACGGCCGATCAAGCCGGAAAAAGTGCCATGATTGACTGGTCCAGGACCAGGACGTCTCTATGCAGTGGCAACGACTGTCAACCGGGGGCGACAGGTGACATCGCAAGGCGACGAGGACGCAGCAAGCAAGGCATTTCCAGGATGAGAGATCTGCAGATCCAGTCGTCGGTCGTGAATAGTCAAAAGGAGTTGGGTATGGGGAAACCAGAGGTTCTCCTCACCAAACTGGCGGATCGTGTGTATCGCCAGTTGGACTCCGTAATAGTTGCGTGCCCGGCCTTGCACCACGAGACAGTCCTCATCACGAAGATGAAGTAACAACTCCTGAATCAGCCCATGAGTTCCGCGACAAATTTCAGTGTGAAACGCTTTGATTGTCTGGTTGTCCGGCCCCCAGTGGTCGAATAGCATCGCTTCCGTCCTTGCAGTCGAAGTGGTTTGAGAATGCCCACTTCACATTCACCGCAAACCGGATACCGAAAGCGGTAACACGCGTCCAGACTGTTGAACTCACCGCCGAAAGTCGTCAGCGTCCAGCCCATGACGGGTGAGCAGTTTGTGCATGCCCTGCCGTGAAAGCCCCGCTTGGCGAGCGGCTTGTGAGATGTTGCCGTCGTGCTTTTCGAGCAGAGTCTTCAGATAATTGTGATCGGCATGATCGAGCGCTTCTTCACGAGAGATTTCGGCCAGTCCACCTACGGAATCGGATGTCGCCCCAGTCGACTCACGAATCGGATTCGGCAGGTCGGCGAGTTCAATGATGTCCGATCGCGACAATGCCACCGCTCGCTCAATGACGTTTCGCAGTTCCCGAATGTTGCCGGGCCATTCGTACCTGCGAAACCTGTCAGTCACTTCATCCGTGAAGCCGGTGATGTGACCATCAGCAGGCTGAAGTTGCTCAAGGAATCTGTCCGCCAGAAGAAGCACGTCATCGCAACGGTTTCGAAGGGGCGGCAACTCCAGATGGATCACTCCCAGCCGATAAAACAGATCCTGACGAAACCGGCCCGCATTCACCTCCGCCTGTAAATCGCGATTCGTGGCGCAGATGTAGCGTGTGTCGACCCGCTTCAGATCGCTCCTGCCCACCGGAGTATAGGCCTGTTCCTGCACGGCACGCAACAGTTTGGCTTGCGATGCCAAGGGCAATTCTCCGAGTTCGTCAAAGAAAGCGGTGCCACGATGACTGCGGCTCAGCAACCCCTCCTGGTCCTTGACCGCCCCCGTGAACGACCCCTTGGCGTGACCAAAAATGACCGACTCAAACAGTGACTCGGGGATCGCCGTGCAGTCGATCACCTGAAAAGCGTGTTCGCGTCGGGGACCATGATCATGAATGGCCCGAGCGACGACTTCTTTTCCGGTGCCACTCTCGCCAGTGATCAACACGTTCGTATCGGTCTGCGAGACCCGGTCGACGATCTCCAGCACCTCACGCATTGGTTCGCTGCGACCGATGATCGTCGGAAACTTTGCAGAGAGTTCGTCCTGGTCCGCGTGAGTGAGTCGAGGTTCATCAAGAGTTTGCTTCGGCTGTGCAAGTACACGACGAACGCTGGCCAGCAAATCCTCATACTTGACCGGCTTCAGCAGGTAGTCCGCAATGCCCAGCCGCACACTTTCAATGGCCGTGGGGAGAGAGGGGACACCCGTGATTACGATCAGCGGGATGTGCGGCCATTGCGACCGGCCTTGCTGCAGCAATTCGAGTTTCAAATTGCCGGGCATGTTGAGATCGGACAGGATGAGGTCAAACGACTGACTGCTGAGTCGGTCCAAAGCCGTGTCGGTGTCAGGAACACAGACGCACTCATAGCCGGCCTTTCGCAAGAGTTGGCCGGTCGTCCGCAGATACAGCGGTTCGTCATCAGCAATGAGGATTCGCTGGGGTGAATGCGGTTCACTCATCGCTGGAACTCCTCCGCGGAAGCGTCACACGGATTCGCGTGCCCTGCTCACGATTGTCATCAATGGCAATCGAACCACCCATCGCTTCAACCAGACTCCGCGAGACTGACAGTCCCAGCCCCATCCCCTGTCGGGTGTCGGTCTTGGTGCTGAAGAACGGATCAAACATGCGGGCAGCGACATCGTCCGAGACGCCTTCGCCCTGGTCGGCAATCACCAACGTGATGTCATCGGCAGATGTTGAGAGATCAATTGTGACAACTCCACCGGACGGGGAAGCCTGAATGGCATTGCGAACGACATTCAATAGCACCTGTTTCACCTCACCTTCTCGCAACACAACCTCGGTCGCTGCCAAGGAGTCATGCTCGACACAGGCGGATTGCTGAACAATCACGTCCACGTTCGACTTGGTTGCAAGTGGCTCCAACAAGACGATGACGTTTGTGATAGTGCGGTGCAAATCAAACTTGGAGGGTGCTTGCTGACTTGGTCGATACAGCTGGTACATCTGGTGAGTGATCGAACTGATCCGTTCGATCTCGCTGTCAATCAGTT